>CAMCLJ010000017.1 GCA_945875745.1 Chlamydia trachomatis | reverse complement strand
AAATTGGTGTTATGTTCGGTAATCCTGAAACCACTCCTGGTGGAAAAGCGTTAAAATTCTATGCTTCTGTAAGACTGGACATACGAAGAATTGGGGGAATTAAAGGACCTGATAATACAGATATTGGAAATCGTGTAAAAGTAAAGGTTGTAAAAAATAAAATGGCTCCTCCTTTTCAAACTGCTGAGTTTGATATTATGTTTAATGAAGGAATTTCACGTATTGGTTCTATTATCGATGTAGGAGTTGATCTGCAAATTATCGATAAAAAAGGAACATGGTTTAGTTTTCAAGGAACTCGATTAGGTCAAGGGAAGGAAGCAGCAAGAGATGAAATGAAAAAAAATCCATCTATGGTAGAAGAAATGGAAAAAATGATCCTGGCGAAAGTTAGTGAAAAAGGATTGGGTGAAGTGGGTAAAAAACTTGCTGATCCAGTTGCAGAAATAGCAGAAGCCCTTTCTTAAGAAAGGGTATATTTAGCAGCTTGAGCGGAGAGCATATCACTCATTTTCTTGAAAGAGGGAGTGAGTAATTGCAAATCACTCAGCTGCTTTTCAAAACTTTTCATTTCCTCTTCAAAAATCAACAAAGCCCTTTCTTTTCCCACTAAACGAGCCATGTTAATATCACGTTGATTTTTATCATCTTGCATTAAGTCGCCAATATCATCGATAATCTGAAATGCCATCCCTAAATGATAAGCTACTTGCTTTACTTGCTCAACTTTTTCTAAATCCCCTCCACCAAAAACCCAACCAAAAATAAAGGAGACTTCAAATAAGGTAACCGTTTTTTGATAGATGACTTGTTTGACCACCTCTAAATTTAAATAAGGAGGGAAAATATCCATAAACTGACCACCAGTGGCTCCCAGTATGCCTGCACACTTACTAGCGGTTTCTAGGGCCATTACACACACTTTATCACTCATTGCCGAATGCACACTGGATGATTCTTTCATCTTTTTGGTATTAGAGTGAATTTTTTCAAAAGCTGCAACAATTAAAGCGTAACTAGCTAAAATAGCAATCGTTTCCCCATATACCTTATGCAGAGATGGTTTTTCTCTTCTTTCATCATCATTATCCATGCAAGGAAGATCATCAGCAATTAAAGATGCAGTATGAAAAAATTCTACCGACAGGGCTGCTTCATTGACATTTAATCCCTGACCTAAAGCCTCAGCTACCATTAAGACAATTAAAGGACGAAATCGCTTGCCACCGTTGGTTAAAGCATATTCACATGCATCTCTTAATTTAGTTTTATTTCCTAGAGAGACAATGCTTTTAGCAATTTCTTGTTCAATTTTATCTCGATAGGAAAAAAAATTAGATCCATTAGAAGAACCTCGATAAATCATTTTTTTTTCTGGAGTAATACATGTTGTCATTTACCTGACCTCAACTGAAAATTTTTGGCCTTTAATCATAGATTTCTCAGGAATCCATCCACCAATATTAAGAGAAGGAAAACAAAGCACATCTTTTCCTATCAAGGTTCCTGGATTAGAAACAGTATTACATCCAATTTGTGACCGATCACCTAATATTAATCCTATTTTATTAGATTTTGAAGAAAAAATACGACCTTTAATTAAAAAATTAATATTTTGATTATCTAGTCTTAAATTAGAACAAATCACTCCAGCTCCTAAATTTGTATCTTTTCCCAGAATCGAATCACCCACATAATTAAAATGGGGTGCTTTAGCGCCATCGAGTAAAATAGAATTCTTAATTTCTGTGGCGTGCCCAATAATACATTTTTTACCAGTAATAACATTACCTCGAATATAGGCCCCTTGTCTCACTTCAGAATGATCACCAATAATACAAGGACCTTTGATAAAACAACCTGGTTCAATCAGGCAATTTTTACCAATTCGAATCGAATGAGGATTTTCTAAATGGAGTCCATCAGGTAACGGAGATTCTATTTCCCCTAGGGAATATTGCGATAAGTAAATGGATATATTAGGGAGCACTTCCCACACATGTTCAATCTGTTGAAACAGTGATGAATGTTCAAATTCTTCTATAGCAAAAAAGCTTTGAGGACTTGTTAAAGGCATCTATATAAACTCTTTTTTAGTGTTTCCAAAAATATTGTAAAAGATCTTTAGGTTAAATAAGAGAAAATTTTTTTTTAAATTTCACCCATAAGGGATCTGAGGGGTAAATTGGGGATTTCTATTAAAGAATAGAGATATATATATATCTTCTTTAAAGAAGGGTGTGGGAATGTTGATAACCCCTCATTTTCAACTATATGGCAATCTTGTTCATGATTTGTTGATTAGTTGTTAGTGGTTTGATGATAACCTAAGCTCGACCCACTTCTCAACATAATATGAACAAGCTGTAGACAGAATATCTTCAAGGTTTTCCACAGTAGAGAAACCTAAATAGGATCAAGATCTAGGTTGACTTAAACCCATTTTCTTTCTAGGCTCTTGTATTCATTTTTAATTACGGATTCTCTATGAAAGACCTTGCAGAAAACAATTTAGTTCGATTCACAAATATTTCTAAAAAGAAAGAGGCAATTTATGCCAATTTCAAGGTTAAGGGGCTTCGATCTGGGGTTAATTTTACCGCTTCTATTTCAGTAGATATCTCAGCTGCTGAAGTCCATGCTGGAGATGTTTTGGAAAAAATCATTGAACAATGTGCAAAAATCGGTGTCAGTGAATTTCGTAAAGCTGAATTTCAGTTTGAAGGTCTTTCCTGTATTTAATTTTTTTATCTGGGTGTAGCGCAGCTTGGCTAGCGCGTTTGCATGGGGTGCAAGAGGCCGTAGGTTCAAATCCTATCACCCAGATTTTTTCCTTTTTAACTTCAATCTTATCCATATCGCTATCGTTAAGATAATTAGAGAGAAAAAGAAATTTAAGTGAATCACACCTTGAAAACCATCTAAAAAAGATCCTTGCTTTTCCCTGTAATGGAAAAGCGCTGTACTTAGAGCTAATAAGATCGATCCCACCAAGTTCCAAATGGTGGTAATTGTCCCCATGGCAGATGCAATTTCAGCGGGTTTAATCAATTCATTTAAAGCGGTGATCGTTGCGATATTACCAAGTCCCCAGGTGATTCCTAATAGAAAAAAGGGAATAAGTAAAAAGAGAATGGGGGTTTCGTTCGATAAGAAATGATGCAAACCCACTGCGATACAAGCTGATACGATTGCAAGAAATAATAGGTGAGTAATACCACACCACTTTAATAATTTTTCAAAAACTATTGAAATAATAGATTGGGCAGCTGGAATACTTGCAATAAGTATACCCATTGAAAAAGGGGATAATTGACGTAATATACGTAAATATAGGGGATCAAAAAACATAAATACTGTCGATACAACTCCTGCAAGGGCACAACTCATTGCGGCAAGTTTAATTAAATTCTTTTTGAAAATATTCAGGTTTAATAGTGGGTTTTGTTTTTTGGTATCGAGCTGGATGAGTAAGGTTAAACCGAGTATGCCTATGATGAGAAAATACCAAGCTTTACCCGATTGCCAGTTTTCTTGCGCACCAGTGATAATTCCGTACATTAACGATCCTAAACCTAGAACGAGATAAAGCAGTCCTACCCAATCAAGTTTCAATTTTTTTTTTTGATCGTGATGGTTTTTTAGGGTAAATAAGCACGCTATAAGACCGATGGCAATGAAGGGTAAATTAATCCAAAAAACCCATCTCCAATTTAGTAAATCAATTAATAGCCCTCCTAAAAAAGGACCAAACATCAGCCCGCAACCTGTAATTCCTCCGTAAATACTAATTGCTTTTACCCTCTCTTTTATTGGAAAAACATCTGATAATAAAGCTGCGGCTGTAATAAAAAGAGTAGACGCCCCAAGTGCTTGCATTCCGCGAAAGAAGATTAAACACTCAATTGTCGGGCTCATCCCTCCTCCTATGGCTCCTAAAGTAAAAAAGAAGACCCCGATATAAAACACTTTTCTTCTTCCTAAAGAATCCGCAATTTTCCCAATTGCCATCATCGACATACTGAGAATAATAGTGAAAATATTACCCACCCATTGCAGTTGTAAAACAGTAATATTAAAAGAGGACTGGATGAAGGGAAGGGCGGTATTTACAATGGTGGCATCTAGAAATGCGGTAAAGGCCAGGAGGCAGACACCGATTAATGCCCACCATTTTCTTTGAAATGGACTTTCTTTTTTCATTTTATACTCTTTTTTATCATTTTTAACTTACTTGTTAATGCAAGATTTTCTTGTTTTTTCAAATAGCTCGGGATAAAATTATAAGGATTTTAAATATCTCTTTATCAAGAAAAACAGGCTTATGCAATTTTTTTTTCCATCGGATTGGTTGTCTTTATTGCGCAAGGAATGGGATAAGCCATATCTACAAGATTTATTTTCTTTCTTAGAGACAGAAAAAAAAAGTGGGTTTGTTGTATACCCTCCTGAAAATCGTATTTTTCAGGCATTTACTTTAACTCCCTACAACCATGTTAAAGTGGTCATTCTAGGTCAAGATCCTTATCATAGGCAAGGACAGGCGTGTGGTTTATCGTTTAGTGCACCTTCTGGGGTTAAATCTCCTCCTTCATTGAAAAATATCTATAAAGAACTGGCAGTTGATTTACATTTGCCAATACCGGAATTTGTGGATCTCACCAGTTGGGCAGAGCAGGGGGTGTTATTATTAAACACCACACTCACTGTCCGAGAGGGTATCCCTAAATCTCATTATGGCAGGGGATGGGAATTATTTACTGATGCAGTTTTACAGCTTTTATTTGAGAGAGAAGATCCGATTGTTTTTTTATTATGGGGTAAGATTGCGCAACAAAAAATCGATTTTCTTCCAATTTCTTCTCACCATCGGATTTTGATCTGTGGGCATCCTTCCCCTTATTCCGCTCATTTATTTTTGGGATCACGACATTTTTCTATCACTAATAATCAATTAATATCATGGAATAAAAAACCAATTAATTGGATTATTTGAAATAATAAATTGAATGAAATAAATAAAAAATGCATTTTTAGATTTAGATAGTCTCAGGTGTGTTATGTCGATTGCAAGGAAATCTAAAAAAAAATCGCTAGGTCTTTTTCATTTAATTATGATTAATGTCATTGCAGTAGATAGTATTCGTACATTACCATTTTCCGCTTCTTACGGCTATTCCTTAGTATTTTTCTATCTTTTAGCTACTCTTTTTTTTCTGATTCCCACAGCGCTAGTTTCTGCAGAATTAGGAACAGGATGGCCTGTGACGGGTGGGGTATATGTCTGGGTGCGAGAAGCATTTGGGAAGAAATGGAGTTTGCTGTCTATTTGGTTACAGTGGATTTATAATGTCGTTTGGTATCCGACCATTATTGCTTTGGTAGCTGGCACAGCTACTTATTTTTTTAATCCATCTCTTTCCAATAATCCTTGGTATATGTCCATTTCAATTATGCTCATTTTTTGGCTTGCGACCATTTGTAATTTATTCGGTATGAGGATGTCGAGTTGGATTAGTATGATTGGAGCCATTATCGGAACTCTGATCCCAATGGTATTGATTGCTTTTTTAGGTTTTCTTTGGTGGTTTCAGGGGCATCCTTTAGCGATTTCTCTGTCTTCAGCAAATTTTCTCCCTTCTTTTCATGATCAAGAAAATTGGGCTTTTTTAACTACAGTCCTTTTCGGATTGATGGGTTTGGAAATGGTGGCGACCCATTCTGCTGATATGAAACAATCTGCAAGAGACTACCCTCGCTCTTTGTTTATTTCGGTGATTATTATTTTTGTGACCATTATTACCGCTTCCTTAGCGATCGCGATTGTTGTTCCTGTTGGACAATTAAACCTGGCCACGGGTGCCATGCAGGCTTTTACAGTATTTTTGCATGCTTTAGGACTCGATTGGGCGATTTCTTTAGTTGCTGGTTTGATTATTTTAGGGGGATTATGTGGGGTCTCGGCTTGGATTATTGGTCCGACCAAGGGGATGATGGTAGCGAGTCAAGATGGAAGCCTCCCTGCTTTTTTAGGAAAAAAAAATCAACACGGGGTTCCTTTGAATCTTTTATTGGTACAAGGTGGGATGGTGACTGTTTTATCTTTTCTTTTTGTTTTTTTCCCAACCATCAATAGTTCTTTTTGGATTTTATCTGTTATCACTGCGCAATTATCTTTAATTGTATATATTTTATTATTCGCTAGTGCCATTAAGCTTCATCATTTCAAACCAAAGGTGGCTCGTCCTTTTGTGGTGCCTGGAAAAACATGGGGAATGTGGGTATGTAGTGGGATTGGAATTTTATGTTGTATTCTTGTGTTTATTTTAGGATTTTTTCCTCCTGTAGGAGTCGGTATAGAAAATATACCCTTATATGAAATCATTTTGATCGTAGGACTTCTTGGGATTGGGGCAGTGCCTTTACTCATTTTGAAGATGGTTACAAAAAGATAATTTTTGTGAGTTTAAATTCCCATTGGGATAAAATGTGGGTTTTTACTTACCCCATATTCATATGCAGCTACCTGATTTATTAAAGCAGGCAATAGAGGAAGAAGTTTCTCATCGATCCTTGCAGGCGATTTCTTCAGCTTCCTCTTCTCTGTCAGAGCGGTATAAAAAGGGAGTGTCGGACGATCCTTTTATTTTATCTTCCCAGGATCGTTTAGCTTATATTTTATCTAGAATGCCTGCGACTTTTTCTGCAATTAGCCGGGTATTGACCGAATTACAAAATCGTCTACCCGACTTTCAGCCTATGAGTTTTTTAGATTTAGGTTCCGGGCCTGGGACAGGATTATGGGCTGTTTCTGAGTTCTATCCTCAGATTCAGGAATTTGATGCCTGGGAGTATGATCAAGGATTTATTGATCTGGGTAAGAAACTGACGAGAGCACATAACATCCTGATGAATGTGAGGTGGGAGCGTAGAAATTTTGAAATCGATCGTGACATACCCTTTGCCGATTTAATGCTTCTTTCTTATTCGATTGGGGAAATTGCGGAAAAGTATTGGGCTCCCTTTTTACAAAAGGTGTGGCAAATAGTTCAAAGTACGCTTGTGATTATAGAGCCTGGCACACCTGCTGGTTACGAAAGAATTATAAAAATTCGCGATCTTCTACTAAGTCAGGGCGCTCATCTTGTGGCCCCTTGTCCGCATCAAGGCAAGTGTCCTTTGCAAGGGGGGGATTGGTGTCATTTTTTTTCTCGGGTAGAACGCTCATCTTTGCATAGAAAAGTCAAAAATGCTGTTTTGAACTATGAGGATGAAAAGTTTTCTTATTTGATTTTCTCTAAGGAGAAGCAGGTACAAATCTTTTCTTCTCGTATTGTTCGGCATCCTCAAATTTTTAAAGGACATTTAAAATTATCTCTTTGCGATCAGAAGGTGGAAATTCAAAATGTTACTTTTAGTAAAAAGGATAATCAAATTTATAAGTTAATAAAGAAGATGGATTGGGGAGATTGCTTTTAATGAATGTTTATTATATAATATTGATATAATTAACTAATTAACAAATATGAAATATCAAAATTATAATTTTTTTATAAATCAATTCCGTGATAAAAAACGAGTCTCTTGTGCTTGGGAAGATCATGAAGTTTGGATTGAAAAAAAACTATCCCCTTCAAAGTGGCAGTTATCCATAAAACTGGCAGAAAGAGAAGAAATACCTTTGTGTTTGCTGGAAATATTTCTTGGCAGGTCTTGTTTTAAATGGCAATCCAGGGGGGCTTATTTGCATCTGGATCGTCAGACTGGTTGTATGTATTTAATTCAGGATGTAGCATCAGTGGATCGGTACCTTTCTTTCAAAGCATTGATGCAGAACTTTACAGGGCTTGCATCGATCTGGCGATCTAGTCTACAAGAATCGATTGCGTAATTTTTCTATTAAGAAGGCGGAAAAAAAGATTCAAAGACGGATCCGATGAGCTCAGCGGTTGCTTTGACAACGCTTCCAATGACACTATCCTCAGATCCAGAATCAGGTGTATTTCCTATCCCTTTATCCTTAAAACTCATGGTAGCAGATGGGTCGGTTTGACTGCCTATATCTTTGGTAGTCGGCGTTTCGGCGTTTTCTCTTTGTGGCTCCTGTTTTTTTTCGGTGGATTTTCTGTTTTCCCAAGGATGATTAGTTTGCAGGCTGCGTCCTATACTTTCCCCCAGATCATAGGCCAGATGATTGGAATGATAATGGATGATCCAGGCTCGGTCAAATAAAGATAGGCCATCTACTTTTTTAAAAGTCGATAGATGGTTTTTGTTTACGCATTCGCTACACGGTGGAGAGCGCATTTGGCATTTGGTGCTCCATTTCTTTAGATCGACATCTAAAGCTTTTTGGGCATTGTGTTTTTCCCCGAGGTAGCTTGTTTTTGCGATTACGGCTTTGAGTTTGCTGATTCTTTGCTCTAGCAATGGGTGGCAGCTAAACCACCTACATGGTTGCATCATGGAAAAAGAAAAATTTTTATTAATATGAAAAAACATATATAACCTATATTTAACTTAATAACTATTATACAATTAATAATTATTAATAAAAAGTAAATTAATTTTATATATTAATTATTTTAAATAATTACTTTCTTTTTATGAAAAAGTTATATAAAACTGCTATAACAAAACCACCAATAAAACCATCAATAAATGCCCAGATTCCGCCGATTACCCCGCCCCAAAAAGAAGAAGAGTGGCCAACGTACATACCCCCCATTGTTTTCACAAAGGGAATACCCCAACCTAATATAGAAAACCAACCGGCAACCAGGGCAAAGCCACCCCATACAATCCCGATGGCTAAAGCAAGGCTAATATGAGAAATTTTCTGGTACTTTTCTGATGTCATAGATCCCCCTCATTTTTTCAAACAATCGTATAATAATTTTTATAAATCAAAACAATATTAATATAAAACATTTTTAATTATATTTTAAATTTTTATTTTATTTTCAATAAAAAATGAAAAAAAGGTAATGGTGTTTGGAAAGATGGGAGGGGTTGTTGTACTTCCAATAGACCATTAACTTACTTCATAGGTATTAACACGGTCGCTTCGATTCTTGAAGGGATTTGATATAATCTGCCTATTTTCGTCATAGAAAAAATACAGCCTTTGCATTTCTCGATTAGACAATAAAAAATAGCACGTTGTATTCTTTGGAGATTCAAGACCCCTTTATTTTGATTAGGAGAGGAAAAGAGATGTTAAAAGGATCCTTGGTTGCCCTCATTACCCCATTTTTAGAATCTGAAGAACTTGATCTCGACTGTTTTCGGGCGCTCATTGATTGGCATATTCAGGAAAAAACAGATGGCATTGTTGTATGTGGTACAACCGGAGAGGCCCCCACATTATCTCAAGCAGAGCAGACAGATCTTTTGCGAGCAGCCGTTGAACAGGTCCAAGGCAGGATCCCGGTGATTATGGGAACAGGTAGCAACGATACCAAGACAGCCTGTATAAAAACCCAAGAAGCTAAAGTAAATGGTGCTGATGTAGCCCTTGTCATATTCCCTTATTACAACAAACCTTCTTTTGAAGGGTGCTTACATCATTTTCAGCGTGTGGCACGTGTCGGACTACCCATTGTGATTTATCATCATCCAGGTCGTACTTCTTTAAAATTTACCGCTACACAACTTGTAGAGTTATGTCAGATTCCAGGTGTTATTGGACTGAAAGAATCTTCTGGTGATTTAGATCTTATCGCAGAGTTTATGCAAACCTCTTCTACTCCTGTTTTTTCAGGCGATGACACCCTGACCCTACCTATGGTAGCGATGGGGGCATCGGGAAGCATTTCTGTGGCAGCAAATGCGATACCAAAAAAATGGAGGGATTTGGTCTCCTACTGTTTAAAGGATGATTTTATTCTTGCAAGACAAACGATGAGGCATTTACTTCCCTTTTGCAAAACTTTATTTTTGGATACAAATCCACAAGGGATTAAATATGCAATGAGTCTAATAGGCAAGTGTCAGCCTTTTCTTAGATCTCCATTAATGCAATCCAATCACCTTATCCAATCAACGATTCAACAGGCTCTAGAGACCTTGCTCTTAGCTCCTGAGTCTTTGTAAAAGATGATCCCCAACACGTAGTGCATTGGCGATAATCGTAAGACTTGGATTGACAGCGGAACTCGATGGAAAAAAGCTTCCATCTACCACATATAAATTGTCAATCTCATGAGACTTGCAGTTTTTATCCAATGCTGATGTTTTTGGGTCATTGCCAAAACGTACCGTACCACATTGATGCGCTGTACCAGCTAGAGGAATTTTTTTCCCTATATATGCGTTATTGGGAATTAAATGATGATAAATGCCTGCCTCATTTAAGATTTTTTTGAGCTGATGGACAAGTTTTTTATGTGCGGTTGTATTATTGGGTGTGTAATCCAGTTGTATCCCATTTTGCTTGGATAGAATGATCCTGTTTTCTGGGTCTGGAAGATCTTCTGTAGTAAGCCAAAAATCGATACTGCGTTTGGCAATAGGATCGAGTAAAGCCGACGGGACCCAGCTGGCAGCATCTGCTTTGAACATATATTTATCAGACTTACCCAGCATTTGAATATGACCCATCGGGAATGACCATTCCGGGGATTCATAGTAGAAATCATTGATTCCCATGGTTTTTTGAAAGTGGGTATGATTTTCTTGCAAGGAGAGCGCAATCATTGCTGAGTTGTTATGACACATATAAAAACGACCTACTACATCAGATCCATTGGCAAGACCTCTAGGGTATTTATGATTTTGAGATCGTAGCAGTAAAGCGGCAGAATTAATTGCTCCGCAGGCGACCACAATAATATCCCCCTTATAGATTTCTTTTTCCCCTTTTCTTTCTACAATCACCGAGGTAATTTCTGTACCTGAACTTGAGGTTTCTAGTTTTTCTACATAACAGCCGGTATGTAGGGTAACATTCGGATATTTTAGTGCCGGGTCAATACAGGCAATCTGGGCATCAGCTTTGGCATCGACAAGACAGGGAAATCCATCACATGTATTACACTTAATACAGGGGCTTTTTTGAGGATTGGTTTCATCGAGTTTAATACCAACTGGTAAGTAAAAAGGTTTTCTACCTACACTGCGTAGATCATCGAAGAGCTTTTGAATGGCGGGTTCGTGTTGGATTGGTGGATAAGGGTATCCTTCTGCACAAGGAGGTTCTGTCGGATCAGAGCCCCTCATACCATGTACATGGTATAGCTTTTCTGCATTTAAATAGTATGGGTTCATTTCACTATATTCAATGGGCCATGCAGGAGATATCCCTCCATGATGCTTAACGACTCCAAAATCCCTCTCACGCATGCGAAGCAATGCTGCCCCATACATCTTGGTATTTCCGCCTACATAGTAATGGATACCTGGATAAAACTCATTACCCTGTTTATCAGTCCACGGTTCTTTAGCACGGTACCTTCCTTCTACAAAGACGTCTAATGAACTCCAGTTTTCTTTTTCACGACGCAGGTATTCCCCTCTTTCTAACAGAAGGATTTTTTTGCCTGATGCAGCGAGGTGATGAAATAAAGTTCCTCCGCCCGCTCCTGATCCAATAATGATTACATCGTAATGTTCTGTTTTACTCACTAGATTATCCTCCTGTTGTAAATCCTGGAAATAGCGTCATCCCTCCATCTACAAATATAGTTGTTCCTGTGAGATAATCGGCATGATCTGAAACAAGCCAAGCAGCGCATCTTCCGATGTCTTCTGGTTCGCCGATTCTTTTGTATGGGATCAGATGCATCAGGCTGTCTAAAGCCTCTTTAGTATCCCATGCACCTTGATTAATATGGGTTCGTATCGCCCCAGGAGCAATGGCATTTACCCGAATTCTAAAACGAGCCACCTCTTGAGCTAAGCTCATCATGAGCAAATGTATCCCCCCCTTGGATGCTGCATAGTTTACATGGCCTGCCCATGGGATCATTTGGTGCACCGAGCTCATGCAAAGAATTTTTCCGGCAGCGCAAGAAATATTTTGGACAACCCCACGTCGTTTAAATTCTTTGATAGCTTCCCTCGAACATAAAAATTGGCTGGTCAGATTGGTGTGAATCACTGCATTCCAGTCATCGAGTGTCATAGTATCAATAGGTGCATCTTTTTGAATGCCTGCATTATTAACCAAAATATCGATTGTTCCCCATTTTTTTTTGATATCTGCAAACATGGCGATAACATCTTGCTCCTTAGATACATCGGCTTTGTATGCATAGCTATCCACACCGTATTTTTTAATTTCTTCTACCACCTGTTCTGCCTCAGAATCACCTGCATAATAGTTAATAGCGACATGTGCACCGGCTTGAGCCAGTGATATAGCGACAGCTTTTCCAATGCCTGTATTAGCACCGGTGACAAGGGCAACCTGTCCTTTTAATAGGGTTAAGATTTCAGGACTGGGCATCACAACTTTGACTAAGGGGTCTTCTTTTTTATCCATAAGTATCCCGGTTTTTTTCTTTTTAATTATTTTAACAGAAAAATTGCAGTTTCTCTGGGAAGGATATTGCTATCTCTGTACAATAGGTGTTGTTTAGTCATTACAATTTTCTATAACTTTATTAATAGTTAATTGCTAAAAAATTCTCTTCTCATAGGCGGTGTTTAGAAAAAACTTTTTTTAAATCCCATTTTTTGAGATGAGTTGATATTGACTTACACCAATTAAGGTCTTATTTTTTTAAGGAGAATCGTATGAACACAAAGAAATTCATGTGTGTTTTAGGTGCCACAGCTGTTTTTTCTCAGATGGGATTTGCAGATGTTGCTGCAGAAGCTCTGGCTAATGAGCAAATCGAAGAAATGGTTTCCGCAGATGAGGCCCTGCTCTTAAAGAAGCAAGCGGCAACAGCAGTTGTAGAAGAGACAAAATTAGATGAAGAAGCTCAGGCTCATTAACAGCTGAAAAATGCTTCGATTTCTTTTGATAGTTGATCTGGCACTTCTTCATTTATCATATGGCCCTGTTGAGGAATAATCTTCATATGGGCCATTTTTATTTTTTCTTTCAATAGCTTCGAGTAAGAAACAGGTGTAAAAAGGTCATTTTCTCCAACGAGAATTAAGCAAGGACATTCAATACGGCCGAGTTCGTTTGTTATATTAAAGTTTTTTAATGCCTCAGCCTGACCTAGGAATCCTTCAGTTTGCTGGGGATAGGGATCGTGTAACATCTGCTGAATAACTTTTTCTGTATTGCCATTTTGTGAAAGGAATTGGCTACTAAAAAGACCTGGTAAAACACTTTGAAAGATAAATTCTGGAGCGACTCCCCCAACTGCCATTTGCGATATCGAATCGATTTGCATAAGCGATGTATAGGGCACCTGGGCAAAGGAAGAGCAAATAATGGCTTTTTTGACCATTTTCGGATAATCAATGCACAGCTGTTGTAAAATTGCGCCGCCCATAGAATGTCCGACAAAAAAACCTGTTTCTATTCCAATTGTTTGAAGTAGCTCAGCTATATCTTTTGCCATCATTTGCATTGAATAGGGAGGGGAGGGATGTTGTGTTCTACCGCTGCCTCGGTTGTCGATTAGAATAACTTGGTATTTTCCTTTTAAAAGATCTAGTACATAGCGCCAGTTCAGCGTATTCCTTGTAAAGCCTTGAATTAGGATCAGGGGCTTACCTTCTCCATGTACTTCATAGTACATGTTGATTCCATTAGCATGAACATGGGGCATAAATACGCTCCTTCAGATTAAGTTAAAAGGGTACTAAGCTATTTTTAAACAAATACAACAGGTGTATACGAGGCAATATGGTCATTTCGTTTCAATACTGGACTTACCTGATCATGTAAAAATTCTTCCACTTGATAGACGGATCTTCCAATAAAGTGTTCTTCCTTCATAATCTCGTTTATTTCTTCTTGTGTAATATAAAAAGTATTATCGGCAATGATTTTTTGAATTAAATCATAAGCAGATCCACCGGAACGCATTTGTTCGATGGTTTCTCTACTGTATCTGCGTAATGATTCATGTAGGGCTTGCCTGTTTCCTCCCCTTTTTACAGCATGCATCAAAATGTTTTCTGTAGCCATAAAGGGAAGTTCTTGCATTAGATTGCGGCGTATCGATTGTTTATGTACAACTAGACCCTTGAGTGTATGTATCAAAAGGTTGGCTATCCCGTCAGATGCTAAAAATGCTTCTGGCAGGCATATCCGTCTATTGGAAGAGTCGTCGAGAGTTCTTTCTAGCCATTGATTAGCGGCAGTATGTAGGGGGTTGTCATTTAATGAAATCACGAACCTAGCAAGACCGCAGACCCTTTCTGATCGTGTAGGGTTTCTTTTATATGGCATCGCCGAAGAGCCAATTTGCTCTTCTGTAAAAGGCTCTTCGATTTCTTTTAAATGCGATAGTAATCGGATGTCGGTGGCGATTTTATGCGCTGTAGATGCAAAGCTACTTAAAACAGAAACGACCCTAATATCTTGCTTTCTTGTATAGGTTTGACCCGATACAGGGATTAGACGATCAAAACCCATCGATTTTGCTATGGCAAGATCTAGCTGTTTTACTTTGTTATGATCGCCAGAAAAGAGTGCTAAAAAAGAAGCCTGGGTCCCTGTTGCACCCTTTGCTCCTAAAAAATGTAAAGACTGGATTCTCTCTTCAATATCATGCAGGTCCATTAAAAGATCTTGGATCCAAAGGCAAGCCCTTTTCCCTACAGTGGTTGGTTGTGCTGGTTGCAGGTGGGTGTAGCCAAGACAGGCAACAGATGCATGAGTTTTTGCAAAATCACTTAGATCACGGATGATCTGAAGGACTTTGCTGTGAAGGAAGTGGAGCCCTTGTTTCATTTGGATCAAATCAGTGTTATCCGTTACAAAACAAGAAGTAGCTCCTAAATGAATAATTCCTTTTGCTTCATGACACAGGTCTGCGAAAGCATACAGATGAGCCATCACATCATGCTTAAATTTTTTTTCATATTCTGCTGCTAAAGAAAGATCGAGCTCATGGAGATGGTGCTCCATACTTTGTATTTGTTCATCAGAGATAGGCATACCTAGATTTTTTTCCGCCCGGGCTAAAGCAATCCAGAGTTTTCTCCAGGTAATGTATTTATTCTCATCGGAGAAAAGAGATGACATTTCTGCGCTAGCATATCGCAAGGGAAGAGGTGATCGGTACGTGTATTCTTTATTCATGATTTGATTGCCGCCTCATCTGTCAATTGAGCTATTTGTTTAAGAAGAGATTTAATCGTTTTTTTTTGTTTACTCGATGCTGCAAAAGGCCCCCTTGTCAATATTTCATTTAGCCTTGCTAAAACAGTAATAGCATAAATAGAAAAGTCTTGAGCTCGTTTATCTGTATCAGCTAAAGGAAAAGTTTTTCTAATCAGATCTAACAGTTCTTGTTTCGTTTCCCCTTGATAGTTCTTAATGATTTCCTCTTTTAGTGCCATTGAGCCAGTGCGGCTGGCTAATGTATACAAGGCTTGCTTTGGCATCGAAGAAAGTTTTGGAATGAGCATTTGAGGCAGGGCTGTATAAAGCTCGTAGTACTGTAGAAAGTTATAAGGGGTTTGCCTGTTCCCATAAGTTTGAATTAGCCAGGCAGAAAAGGCACCATCTCTATAATCTTTTAATATGTCTTGTGCTTTTTTTATCCTCTCTCCATGAAGGATCGCTGCTTGGTTATTAATTGCCCTTACTTCTGAGGTAAGAGACACTAATTGCTCCAAATCTTGCCTGGAAACTTCCTCTTGTGGACCATATTGTTTTAGCAGTTCCTCAAGATTCTGATGCTGGGCTTGACTTAACTGAGAGACTCGAAAAACACCAGAAAAGCTAGAGAGATTGCCAGAGGAAGAAAGGCTTGCTAAATTCGACATTTTCGAGACTTTCTCTGTCGGTTTTTTCAATCGTTCACTTAAGAGAGTATTAACTTTTGCCATAAAGTAAAGCCGTTTTACATCCGTTCGAGTAGTTCTTTTGTTAGTTCTAAGTAATCTGCTGCTGCCCGACTTTTTGGCGCGGTTTCAAAGACCGGTTTGCCAAAAACAGACGATTCAGAAATGGTGATATCTCGCCTGATTTTTTTTTCTAATGTTTTATTAGGAAAAGTACTTTCAATTACTTCCAAGAAGGTGTTGTTGCTTTTGCCTCTAGGATTCCAAAAAGAAAGGGCTACACCAATAACACTTAAGGGATGCCTCTGGGAGATGTTTTCTAAAAAATGAGCCAGTCTTTGTAGACCTTTAACGCTGTAAAACTCAGGGGTAGCACAAACTAAAGAATGCTGAGATGCAATCAAAGCAGATTCTGTTAGCCAGCACAGTGAGGGTGGGGTGTCGATAATCACAACATCATAGCTTAAAGGTTTTAAAATTTCTTTCAGCCGCTCATGGGAATATCTGTCTGCTGCAAGCTGTCCTGTGACTTCCACCCTTTCTAGCCACGTATCGGCTGGTATCAGATGTAAGTTGGGAATCGAGGTCTTTACAATGACCTCTTCTACTGTTTTTTGTCCCTGCAGCACCTCAGCCATACTATCTTGTGCATCAGGATCAAAACCGAGCCCTGTGGTAAGGTTAGCTTGCGCATCAAAATCGATGAGTAGGACCTTTTTTTGGTGATATTTGGCCATGGCAGCTCCTAAATGGAGCGTCGTAGAGGTTTTTGCAGTTCCCCCCTTAAAACTACTTACTGTGATTTTCTTCATGGCTTCCTTGTGTACCAAAGTGGGATAATAAAGATTTGTCTTTACTTTCTTTTTCTAGAGTTTGAATGAATTGAGCGAGATTGATTTCTCCGTGTACAACATTATCCCTGGTTCTTAGAGTAACCGTTTTATTTTCGATTTCTTTTTCCCCGACGGTGAGCATATAGTTTATTTGCGTCATCTGAGCATTTCTGATTTTCTTATTCACAGATTCGCTTGCATCATCTACATCACATAAAAAGCCGGCAGCTTGTATTTTTTTAGCTATTTCGTTTCCGTACTCTCTGTGTCTGTCGGCCACGGTAATAATTCGGACCTGTAAAGGGCTAATCCATAGAGGAAATTTCCCTACAAAATGCTCGATTAAAATACCTAAGAATCTCTCTATCGATCCAAAAAGGGCTCGATGGATCATCACGGGACGTTTTAATACCCCATCGCTATCCATATATTCTAGTTGGAATTTTTCTGGAAGAGCCATATCGAGTTGCACTGTACCACATTGCCATGATCTGCCAAGGGCATCTTTAATGTGAATATCGATTTTTGGTCCGTAAAAAGCCCCATCACCCTCATTAATACGATAAGGTTGGCCCCATTCATCGAGAGCATCTTTTAGACCGGCAGTTGCAATTTCCCAATCCTGATCGGTACCTATACTTTTTTCAGGTCGTGTAGAAAGCTCTAGTCGATAAGGTAGACCAAATGCTGAGTAAATTTCTTCAGTCAGCGCCAATACTTTTAAGATTTCCTGTTTAATATCTGATGGCTGCATAAATAAGTGAGCATCGTCTTGATGGAAGCTTCTGACTCGAAACAAGCCGCTTAAAGCTCCTGAGGCTTCGTGCCTATGGACATGACCGAGTTCTGCAACCCGCAGGGGCAGTTCCCGATAACTATGAGAATGGGTTTTGTAATAGAGCATACATCCAGGACAGTTCATGGGCTTGATTGCGAAATGCCTGTTTTCTATTTCAAATGAGTACATGTTTTCTCGATAATGAAACCAGTGACCCGAAGTTTCCCAAAGATCTTGGCTCATCAGCTGAGGCGTTTTGATTTCAATGTAGCCAGCTTTTGTATGAATAGTTCTCCAAAAGTCAATCAGCTTATTCCACAAAATCATTCCTTTAGGATGAATAAACGGCATGCCGGGGGCTTCTTCTTGCAAAGAGAAGAGATCTAGTTTTGGTCCTATGATCCTATGGTCTCTTTTTTTTGCTTCTTCGAGCATAAATAGGTAGTCTTTTAGCATTTTGCGCTCAGGAAATGAAATTCCGTATACACGGGTAAGCATTTCATTTTTGGAATCTCCTTTCCAATAAGCTCCCGATGTTTTTAAAACCTTAAAGGCTTTAATTTTCCCTAAATTAGGTAGGTGGGGTCCCCTACATAGATCAAAAAATTCACCTTGCTCATATCCACTAATTGATCCTTGATCAAAGGAGGTAATCAATTCTTTTTTGTATTTGTTCTTCGAGAATTTATCGAGTGCTTCTTGTTTAGATGAGAACTCGTATCGTTTCGGTTGATAATTTTCCTGGAGAATTTTTTGCACTTCACTTTCAATTTTTTCAAAATCAGTTTCTGAAATGGTAAGATTTGCAAAGTCGTAGTAGAATCCATTTTCAATAGGGGGGCCGATTGTTGGCTGAGCTTCTGGCCAAAGGCGCAAGATAGCTTGTGCCAGAACGTGAGCTGAGGTGTGCCAGAACACTTCCTGTCCTTGCTTATCGTCGAAGTTCCACAGAGTGATCTTATCTGATTCAGATAAAAGATGGCTGAGGTCTTTTCTTTGTCCATTAATTTCAATGGCAAGTGATTGTTCTGGGTTTCGAAGGTTGAGTTTTTCAACGAGTTCTTTCCCTGAGCTTCCTTGAGGAAGTTCTATTTCTTGTTGAAGATTTGTGACAAACACGATCATGGATGGTCCCTTATTTGTATTGTTCTAAAGGAAATTTTTAGCTAATTCTAAATAAGAAGAACACAAATTACAAATCCAAAATAAAGATTACCGTTATGGAGCAGATTTTTTGAATATTAATGATCTAGCCTATATGAGAAATGATCTGGATGGTGATTCTAGATTTTACCCTGCTACTTTTGAAAAGGTACTATCGGAAGATCGATCTTCAATAGGCTCTGTGTTGGATCTTCCCAGTGAGTATCCTGTTTCTTTTTTAATTGACAAAGAGGGTATACAAGATTCCTTGAATTACCGATCGATGCAACGATCTGTTAAAATTGCTCAGGCCATTTTAGATGATAAAGGGGATCTGGTTTTTGATCGTATATCGAGCCTGATTTTTTCTTTGGAGTCGGGTGGCTATATTCCCTTGCCTGGGGGGTATACTGATAGAGAATTCACTTTGCAGGCTCTGAATCTGCTTAATAAATTCATTTCTAATAAACGGTTGCAATCAATCATTCGTAGGTGCCAGCTCCCCTTAGCTAATCTACAGGTAGAGCAGATGGTAAAAGATTGTTTGTGCTTGCCTTTAGAGCATGAACTGTGTCAAAAAGATGTAAGAATAGCTCTTGTTTCCGCCTGTTTTTATCCTCTGCGTCAAACTGTAGGGTCTTGCTTTGCTACTGCCCCTGGAATTTTAATTCAAAAAGAGCAGGTGGAAAATCTGATCCAAGATTTGATTGAATTGCTATCCACAGGAAAGATGGCTCGAGTCATTTCTGGAAAACAGTATAGTGTTCCTCTAAGCCCAAGTTATGGTTTGGGTAATCTTACAAAAAAACTCTCTGATTGTTCGATTTCATTAGAAACAATGCCTTTAGGTTTGCAAATACCTTTGCAAATAGTCGGGATTATTCTGAAAGAATGGACTACTGGTGAGCTAAGCATTTGGTACCAGAAGAAGCTCAATTCGTTTTTTGCCAGTTATACGGGTTATACTATCAATGATTTTTTCGAATTTATAGTCCTTGGGTATTTTGGTTTAAGTAAAGAAGAGGTCGAAAGATTTGCGATTCAACAGAAATCTTTTTTTAAACATTCAAGACAGGTCCCGATTGTCCATTCAGGGCATTTTTCTAATCAATACAATAGGTGTGAAACAGCTCAAAGAACTCGCGCGCGCCTAAAGCATCTTTTCTTAAGTATGACTGAGCATCTAATCGTACGTGCATGGGAATACACACTAGCCTCTTTTTCAGAAGTAAAAATGGATTTTTCTAGATGGCATTTATACGCAAGCCTTGGGCTAAATCCTCATGAAGCCTCTGGAATTGGCTCTATTATTTATTTCTTTATTGAAAAAAAAATTGTCAGCTGCAATCAGCATCTTGAGCTTTTGCAAAGAGACTATGAAATAGCGTTTGATCAACTGCGAGCTACTGAAATTTTACTAAAACAGGCCTCTTCTGATTTAGAAGCGCGGCGGCTGCAAGCAGAGTTTCATAGTAGAAATTATCATCTGCAAGCTTGTTTAAATTTGCGAGATCGTTTTTATAAAAAGGCCTCTTTTTACCCTGAGCTATTTAATTTTCTCAATCAGCAGTTCGATGAGCAGTTCCCAGAATATTTTCAAGAGATCTACGATCCAGAAATGCAAGAACTCAAGCCTTTAGAATATGAAGATAGTCCGGCAGGATTTCGTCTTGTGTATAAGCATGGTAGAAGGGATGCATCTTTATGGACTATGATTTATAATCAAGAGGAATTCATAGAAGCTCTAGTAGGTTTCTTTTCGTTTATAGAACCTCATATTACTGCAGAGGTTAAAGAAAAAGATTGTCATGAAGAGATGGCTGAGGTCTTTTCGTTGATTATTTCCCATATCCGAACGGAAGAATTTATAGTAACGGCTTTTGAAAGAACAAGAAAGAGAGATCAGCAACTGGGGTTGCATAAAAAAGATCCAACGGCAGAAAAAACTCCATGGGCTTATCGATCAGGTGGTGTTATGGCTACTCTTATCAATACTTATTATCGTAGGGAAGTAAGTCTTTATGAAGAATCTTTTCAGGTCGATGGTGCCTTAGATTTATTAACCGCCCTAATAGAGGCGATGAAAAGCCTTCCTTATAATTTTACAGTTTATTTCCCCTATTCTACACAAAAGCGTATGCTTGTTCATTCCCCAACCCATGCATTTTTGCTGCTGCCATACCAGAGCGGTTTTTTTAAGGCCTGGGATAATAATGAATTTACCTACACTTGGATTCGAGATCAGGTTCTGATTCCTTCAAAAGTTTTTTTTCGATCTCAAATTTTATCTTTAGAAGACCAGAATACTTTGCTTGATTTATTTGCCAAAGAGATTGCCGATCCTATAACTCAGAGTTTTCTTAGCTCTATAGCGCCGACAAGTTCTATAAGCCTTCAGGCTTTTACCCATAAAATTCTAAAGTGTTTCCCTATGCATCCATTGATAAAAGATCGACTCGCCTCCTTTCTTTATCAAGCCCTTCCCTTAACTCCAGGCACCGGTTACAAAAAGGCGTTGTATTCGCTCTTAGAAGAGAAAACTGGGCCTGGTGTACTAGAGATTTTGGAGAGCTTTCCTGATTTATCTGGCAAGAGCATTCCCGCATATATGCTACGTGATTGGGCAAAAGCTTGTTATTTGCTTTTTGAACAGCGGGTTTGTTTTGATTTCGATTTACATAAGTATATTGCAGATCAGTGTATCAGACTGTCTCTATCTCCCCCGTCTCCTTTTCTTTTTGCAGATACGAATTGGTCGGGTTATTCTTTTGGGTTTGTTGTCAGTCCGATCTCTGACGATCTTGAGCTGTGGAGAGTAAAAGAATTTAGTTTCCAAGGATCCTTTATGCGGTCTTGGTCTGATTCTTTTATCAAAAAAAAAGACAGTTCATGGACTATGTATGCGAAGCCTCAGGAGTATGCGACTGTCTTTGAAAAGGTGATGTAAAGCAGCTTTACAAGTTAATTTAAAATTTTCATTTTGCAAATTCCTAAAATTGGTGATATTTTTATTTGGTCTTGTGATCGGCAAGCCTTGACTTGGAGTTTAATTTGAATCTTTTTGTAAAAGCAGCTTTGATGAGCTCTTTTTTCTGCAGTTTTTCTACCTGCTATGGACTCTATAATGGTAATCCGAGCAGTCCAGAAATGCCTGAAAATGGCTGCTGCTTTCCAAATGATTATTTTCTCGGGATCAAAGCGGGCTATCTCGGTGATCTCGTATTCTCTCGTAGTATGGTTGTAAGATCTAGACACACTGAAGCTTCAAATGAGATTAGTTCCTTTAAATCGGTCATGAATGCCGGAATGATTACACTTGATTTTATGAATCGAGTAGATCTTTATACAGCGATAGGCTCCTACCATCTGCAGCTTTCCCAGCGTACCGGTCCAGATAGTCGGATTCATTATAAGTCGGATCATCATCTGGCAGGTATGGCTGGATTGAAGGGTATTTTAGTCTGTTGGGGAGATACCCAACTAGGCCTGGATGTAAAAGGGTTTGTCAGCTACCCCCATCTTGATTCGATTCGTTTCAATGATTCTTATGTTGATACAGGAAATAGTAAATGCAGAGATACTCAGTGGCAGATAGGTACAGGTCTTTCTCAAAGGATGGACTGGTTTATCCCCTATATTGGAGTCACCTATACTCATTCTCGTCTTAAGCTTTATTCCCTTTCTTCTTTACAAGAATTCTACCCACGCAAAAACGTTCTTTTATCTAATAAGTATAGTTTCGGTTTTGTTCTTGGCTTTGGTATATCACTTGATTCAACCTTAGCGGTTAATGTAGAGGCCCGGGTGATCGAGGAGACAGCGGGATCTTGTTCTGTAGATTTTCGATTTTAAATAAAAATGGAATAATCATTAAACTTTCCTAGGTTTAGTTTCATTTGAAAATAAATCCAGTAGGGTCTATAAGATTTAGACTAGTTTATTTTATCGATCTTTTTAGATATTTTTTATGCTTTATGGTAACGTGTAAGAAAGGTTGTTTTATGATCCGCGCGCGTAATTTTACTTGTCTGAGTCTATTTTGTGTTTTAGCTTTTTATAGTTCCATCATGGCCAATACAATTGACAATGATCAAGATAATCGTTTAGTCGATATCAATGCCCTTCAAGAATGGATGAACACTAAAAGACAGGTTACGATCAAAGAGATCGGTGGTAATCTTTCTTTAAGTGGAGAGGTAAGAACTGAATTGCAGTCCATGGGTGAAACCCGTAATGGAGTGAAGCAGAGGGGAACGGGATCTGCTCCTTTAGGTCCGGATGGATCTGTCCTACCTGCCAATGTTTACGATGTCGAAGTGAACGTAATGCTTGATTATCGAATCGACCGGGGGTGGGCCTCTATTAAATTGGAATTCGATAATGATGCTGGTATATTCAACGGAACATTGAATAAACTAAAAGTTGAAAAAGCATATTTTGGTGTCCGAGTTGTTGATACTGATAGTACGACATTTGATGTAGAACTTGGAAGAAGACGCCTTGGTAATATTTTCGATTCAAACCTTGAGTTCGCAGCGTTTATGGATGGGGTTGTCTTCCGATATGATGTCGGGATCGATAACTGGGGGGATCTCTATGCTCACTTAGGTGCTTTTGTAATAGATGAGCGGGTTAACCAGTATGGTTACATTGGGGAACTTGGATTTTTAAATATTGCAAGCTCTGGATTTTATACGAAGTATTCTTTGATTGACTGGGATACCAAAGACTATAGCAATGAAATTGATCATCTGAGATTTGATTTTTTAGTCTCCCAGCTGATTATTGGGTATAAATGTTTTCCTAAATGGTTTAACCGTCCGATTAGAAGTTATGTCGCCGGTCTTTATAACCATAACGCTAAAGCCCACAGCTTTACAGATAATAAGAAGGTCAATTTTGGTGGTTATATAGGACTTTCTCTAGGGGAAATAAGAAAGAAGGGCGATTGGGCGTTCGATCTTAACTACCAAGTTCTGGCAGCTCAATGCGTACCAGACTTCGATGCTTCCGGTATAGGCATGGGTAATGCAGTCAATTCAAGCTTATATAGTACTGTTGCGAATGCAAAGGGTCCCAAAGCTGTTGCTACAACAAAAGAAACTGCTGCAGGCAATGGAAACTATAGAGGTTTTGTAGCTACATTAGACTATCTACTTACTAACAACATAACCTTTCAGCAGCAATGGCAGCAGACTATTACATTGGATAAGGGCATTGGTCCGTTTAGAAGGTATAAGCAGTACGAGATAGAATTCATTTATGGATTTTAGACCTGTTACCTTTCAAGTTAAAAGGAAACTCACCCATCTTGGAACCAGGCAGCGCCGTTCTTCGACCCTATTGAGCAGTCAAGCCTAGGATTCTTTCCGATCCGGATCCGTAAGAATATAATACAGTTAATAGATAGAAATTAAATGATGCTCTATCTATTAACTGTGACATTTTCCAGATGATTTATTTTTCATAGAATAAAGGCTGCAGAACATTTGCTATTTTCGTAGTCAATGGTTCGAAAACAATGCCCCTTTTCTCTAGAATTGTCCTTATTTTTTTCTGTTGTCCTTGCCGTGCTTGAAAAAGAACTTCAGGATCATTTTGCCACTTTGGGTCTGCATTTTTAATTGATCCACCGTTTTTCATAGCCACGAGAACGATGTCTTTATTATCTTTTAATTCATTTGTAGCGAATTCTAAAGCATCGCCATTTTGTGTGACAGCAATCGTAACGATTTTTGGGTCTTTTTGAGAGTCTTCAAATGCAAATTTTAATGCAAGACCGTTGTTTTTTACAGCTTCCTCAACAATTTCCTGAATAAGTGGTTGGTTTTTTCGTAACTCAATAGATGCATACTGTAGCGCCTCCCCATTCTTCATAACGGCAGTGGTTACTATTTCTAGATCCTTTTGAAATTCAGGTAGTAAATATTTTAAGTTGTTTCCGTCGGAGCTTACCATGGAAAGTAGCAAGTCTCTGTCTTTCTTGACCCCATCTTTTGCAATCGTTATAGAAGCTGGGTTGCGTAAAAAGCGTGTATATTCACACTGCTTGATAACATCTGTAACATCCTTTGACTTCATTTTCCGGGATACAAATTGCTCTGCATCGGGATTTTGACGTATCGCCTCCATAACAATTTCTTTTGATGGATTGGGAATATGTTTCAGTGCTAGGCCATTTTGGGCTACAGCCGCTCTAGCGATTTCATCATTCTTTTTTCTCTTCTCTGATGCATGCTCTATTGCTAGACCGTTTTGACATACAGCTTCATATACAACCTCAGAATCATTTTCCAGATTAGTTTTTCCATGATCTTTTATCAGCTTAAGAGCCATTCCATTTTCTCTTACTGCTGCTAGCACACATCCTCGATCGCACCTTAGTTTCTCCGGTAGATATTCAATGTAAAGGCCATTTGTGTTGACAACTACAAGTCCGACTTCGAGTTCCTCTAATAATGATGGATTTATTTTTTCAAGCAGAGGCTTATCCCTAATTAGATCTGGCTGGATAGATAGAGCCTTTGTTATGAAGTCTTTATCAGATAACAGAGAGATGTCTGCGAATGCAATAGCTGCTTTATTTTTGGCTATAGCATGTAAGACCACCTCTTGGTTATTACGGAAATCTGGCAGGAACTCCAGAGCAAGACCATCATCGCAAACTATTGTAAGAGCTATATCTTTACTGACTCGAAAATAAAAGAGGATTGTTTTTGCAACGGTTGCTCCCCCATCTACCAAGACTCTGTTTTGTATTTCTTCTGACTTTTTTTCCCAAGCCCATTTAGATGCAGATGCAAATAAGGGAATCCCGATTAAAAAGGAGAAAATTGTCTTTGTATCGAATCCTTTCTTTGATCCCCTAGAAAAGAGTGTAGGCTTCAATGGGTTAGTAGCTGTTGATGTGGTTTGATGTTGACCGGCGCTTCCTGTGTTTATAGGAGCTTTTAAATTGGGGCGAGGGGGGAAGTTAGGACGCCCATATATGAAATGGGTTAGCTTATTCATTGAGGCATCTTGTGTTGTTTTATTGCTGTTAAAAATCCCTCTAAAACACCGTCGGGCCATTGTTCGGTTAGCTACATCATTTTTTGGTATTGCTTTCATTATAGTTTCTCGTCCCTTTATGCAAGCATGAACGTGTTGTGGATTTTTTTGAGCCAACAGGTTCTTCACAATCGTATTAACGGCTTGGTTTACCTTACCTGTAAGGATGGAGCTCATTGCTTTCTTCGCCCCGAATGTAGAGAGAGGTTGAAGGGAGCCTGTTAATCTACGTGCAGCTGATGTAATGAAAAACATATTAACTTCCTTTATATATTAAGTTGTTTTAACATTTATTATAATTTATTATCTTTTTAATTTAAATCTAAATTAATTAATGTTATTTAAAATTAATTATAATTTAAATTTAATTGTATATTATAAGTTTTAATTTAAAAAATAAAATACTTAATTATTAATTTTTATTAATTAATTATTTTAATCATTTAAATGAATTGATATAATCAGTAAATAATGTTCGATTACTAAAAAAATTTATTGAATAGAGATGGAGGGGGGAGCTCTGGAATGAACAGAGAAGTTGATAGCGGGAAAACAAAGGTTTCGGTTACACTACTTAATAAAAATAAAGAGATTTTATGTTGATTTTAGTCAGTATCGTGCATTATTTGTTTTTTGCTTATACAATGCTTTTGATGGCTCGTATTATTGGGTCTTGGTTTCCGTCTTTTGCAGGATCTAAATGGATGCAGTTTATTAACTATTATACCAATCCATATTTGAATTTATTTAGAAGATTCATACCACTTATTGGGAATCTCGATTTAAGCCCAATTATTGCTTTTTTTGCTTTGCAGATCCTAGAAAGCCTTATTATTCGAATCCTTTTGTAAATATGAAACAGGATTCAACTCCACTTATCTTAGGTGATCTTGTCCTGCCCTCTAACGTTCTATGTGCCCCGTTAGCTGGATGCTCAGACCTTCCATTTCGTAAGATGACGGCAAAATATCGCCCCGGTCTTGTATATTGTGAGATGGTAAAGATGGACGCCTTAGTTCGTCATGATCCTAACACCTATCACCTCCTTGATTTTGAATCGTCTATGCATCCAATAGGTGCTCAGCTATGCGGCAGCAAGCCGGAGCTTGCGGCTGAATGCGCTCAGATTATTGAGGCTATGGGATTTGATGTGATCGATTTAAATTGTGGGTGTCCTGTTGATAAAGTCACGAAAGATGGAAGTGGTTCAGGGCTGTTAAAAAATCCTCAGCTTATAGGAGAGATCCTTTCTAAGATTGTAGCGTCAGTAAAAATCCCGGTGACTGTAAAAATCCGAGCTGGATGGGATTTCCAATCTATTAATGCTGCTGAGGTCACAAAGATTGCAGAACAGGCAGGGGCCAGGGCGATTTGTATCCACGGACGAACTCGATCCCAAGGTTATAAAGGGCCTGCTAACTGGGAATTCATCAGACAATGCAAAGAGGTTGCGAGCTCAATTAAAATTATTGCCAACGGTGATATTAATTGTCCCGATAGCGCGCGTAGGGCGTTTGAATCTACTCGATGTGATGCGATCTTGGTGGCAAGAGCTACAATGGGACGGCCCTGGGTTATTGAAGATATTCAAAGGTCCATGAGCGGATTGGACCCGATTATCCGGTCATGGCAAGATTATAAACACAATTTCCTTGAGCACGTACACCATATTCTAGCCTATCAAAATGAAAGAAGAGCTCTACTCGATCTTCGTAGAGTGGCATGCTGGTATTTAAGACTCGGTAAAGGAACTAAGGTATTACGTGAGGGGATCAATCGATCTAGAAAGCTTTCAGATGCATTAACATTAATTAATGAATATGAATGGGAGCATGCAGATTTTAGACATGATCTGGCATCAGAAGAGCTCGAATGCACAGGTCAGGGATGTTAGTGGATCAAATTCATGTGATTATAAAAGGTAGAGTCCAGGGTGTTGGATTTCGCAGAAAGGCCCAGCAAATTGCAGAGGCTCTTTTTTTAGAAGGCTTCGTGAGAAATCTACCAGACAGCTCTGTTGAGATATATGCAGAAGGTAAAAAAGATATCCTTATACAGTTCATTGATGAGGTTCGTGCAGCCTTCCGTTTGCATATAGAGGAGATTCATCCGGCTGCCGGTTGTGATATCCCCTCTTTTAATGGTTTTCAAATCCTTTAGCTTTTATTAGATGCTAATCTAAGTGTTTTTTCTAGCTCAGCGTGTTTTTTTATAACTAAATACAGATAACAGGAGATGCTTTTTTGATTTAGGTTGTTTTTTGCGTATAAATTTGCATTTTTAACAATCGTCTGAGCCTGCGCGTCATGCTCTTTTGCCCATATAATTTGTTTGAGAAGATCAGATGTATCCCATGCGAAAGGGATGTAGTGTACAAAAGGAATTAATGAGTTGTAAAACCATTGCTCAAATGGAGATGATTGCTTAAATACAAGACAATTGGAGTGCATTTGCCATATTAAACGAGAGTATGTCGATGCATTTCCATCGAGGGTTATTTGGTACTTATATAAAAGATGCTTTTTAACTGAGATCGGCTGTGAAAAAAAGGATTCGAAGTGGGATTTGATTTTTCCTTCTTCATCTGTTTGACACAGGGATGTAAATCGGGCATCAATAAGTTGAGGGTTTTCTAAAGATAATTGGATGCATTTAGACCTAGGATAATCTAGGAAATTCTCATACGAGTAATTTCCCCCCGTCGTTGCTCCCCTCCAAAACCCCTCATTTTTTTTTGCATTCCATGGGTACTTGTGGTTGCCTGCTTTTACCTCTTTTAATTTGTCTTTATTTCCTTCAAGTGCTTCAAAGTCAGGGATCATAATACAGTGACTTGAGGTATTTCGTTTGCTAAAGCACAGAATAGGTCCCTGCTGTATTGTGCATGAGTCTTCACTATCGTGGAGCAGTACAGCAAGATCAAAGTTGGGCATTTTTGCCATTTTTAACAGTTTAGAAAAAGAGCCATGCATGCTTTTTATTCTCTCTGAAAAAGGGCCTTTGTATAAATGAGGTTCAATAACTTCATTTTTCCAGTTCCGAATCACTAGATTCCGATTGTTATAAGTCACCCTAATTAGACCTGGGTTATTCTTTTCATCTTTGACTAGTTCCATCAGATCTTCTGCCCGTTCAAATGGGATCGTTGCATTGGCGAAATTTCTAAAATCTTTATCGATCTGTTCATTCATCCAGTTTTTAGCGAAAGACTCTAGGGATGTGCGCCCTATTAGAGGGTAAGAGATTAGACCCAGAATAATTATAATAAGCGTATATATGTACTTTTTATGCATTCGTTTATTTCGCATAGATAGCCTTGTTTTGTAAAAGATAGACATCGTTTTATACAGATGTTGCCGTTTTAATACGAGACCATTTTACGGGTGTTTATGAGGCTCCAGTAATTCGGGCTCAGTTAGCACAATAGAGCTTTCGGTACCCAGAGCTGTCTGATTTCTTAAATGGGTTAAACTTCTAAAAATTTTTCAGAGGATCTAACATCCAAATTGATGTAATTTCATATAGAGGAATCATTAACTTCGTGGTTGCTAAAAGCAAGAGGTATCCCATCAAATTTAGGGCCAATGTAAGAATTTTGATCAATTGGAATCAGAATATGTATCCCCAACGCAGAGACCCCAAGCCTTATATTGGATGGTATGTCTAAACATCATAGCACGTAGGCAAAAAGCCGCCCAAGCCTTCTATTATTTAGTTAGGTGTATGACAATCCCTGATGTGTTATTCAGTTAAAAGCCTTGATATCCAGTGGGGTTTTAGTTTCTTTGTAGCGATGCGTATTTACAAAGAGCTAGGTAGCAGTATAATAAAATGTCCTCTGGCATAAGATGGGTCAGTGCAAATTGCCTGCCATTATCTGCTATCTCCTTAGCCTTTTCATCATGTTCTATAGCCCACATGATTTTATCGGCGACATCCGTTAAATTGCGATCAACAGGGATATAGTGCTCCCATGGTTTTAATGCATAATGAAACCACATGATATCATTCGATTGCTGTTTAAATACGAGAGAGCCGGATAGTAATTTCCAAGAAAGAGCTGTAAATGTAGCTGTAACGCCATCGATGTCGATTTGGTATTTATATTCCATTTGCTTAGTTGGTAATAAACTCGATGGTGGGATGTTGTTCATAAAAAAGTTCTGATCACTTACTGTCCAGGGGTGATAAAGAGAAAAATTTGCATTAATTAATCTAGGGTATGTTTCTTTTGATAGGGAAACAAGGGTGCCTCTTGGAAACTGTGTCCAGTTTTTCTGGGTATATGCACCGTCATTGCCCCCACCCCTCCACACCATTTGTTCAAGTCTATTTTTCCATGGTATATTTTTGTAATGCATATTAATCACAGGAATCAATTGTCCCCAAGAGTTGGGATCGACATTGTTATTGGGGATACTACTGATTTTTGACTCATTGCAATCGGCAATTTTAAAATACCAATCAGCAAAAAGGATTACATTTTGATCTCCAACTTTTTTTGCCGATGTGAAAATTGGAGTATACCTTTTTCGCGGAGTAAAAATGGACTGTTCGATGTAGTCTTGCATGTAGTAGATTAAGTTCATATCTTTCACCGGATATTTGGCGCAAATCGCAGACAATAGGTCGTGAATCTGGTTTTTTTCTCCATACACGCAGTTATTTTTGATCTGATAATAGAGAAAGTTTTCATTTTTTTTATTTAATTCTTGCCAGGTCCTTTTCACATCCTTTTTAAAAAAACGAGGTGTGTTTTGAAACTCTAAATCGACAATATTCTGCATCCACTCCTGCGTATGTCCTATGCTAAAGAAGAAGAGACAGTATAAAAAAAGGGCAAATGTGAGCTTAGATATCCAACTCTGCCGATATATACTGAAGATTTCAGAATGTCGTAGTTGAAGCTTATAAAGGTTACTCATAAAGTGAGCGGAG
>CAMCLJ010000016.1 GCA_945875745.1 Chlamydia trachomatis | reverse complement strand
TTTTTCTAGATAGATCCGTGTTCCTTTCCTTATCCTCTTTAGATAGAGGATGTTTTTTGCTTCTCTTCTTGGGTATCAGGGTTCGAGCATGTATTTTTTGCAGGCCTTGATAACCAGTATCCACTCCAATTGCTATTTCTGGGTGAACCTCTACTTTTGATTCTTTAAAGAGCCGAAAGTCATGGCATTTTCCATTTCTATAATTTGTGCATATTATTTGCGTTGTTTCCTTATCCACAATAATTTGCGTTTTTATAGTGTGGCGCTTTTTCTTTCCCGAGTAGTAATGTTTTTGCTTTTTTTTGGCCTTTCAACCGGACTTTCTGTAGCATCTACTAATATCACTTCATACTCTATATCGCTTTTTAGCAGAGCTTTACGGCCAGGCAAAGGGAACTTACCGCTTTTAATTAAAGTATCTTCCACAAAACGAATTTTCTTATAACAGTTGCTCTCACTAATTCCATAATTTGTAGAAATATGAAAATAAGTTCTGTATTCTCTTAAGTATTCTAATGTCATTAAAACCATATCTTGAGAGCTAAGTCTATTAGGGCGTCCTCCTCGGGATTTTCTCCCACGAAGCCCTTCCTCTACAATCTCTGCCATTTTGTTAAACGTGTTACGTTTTACTCCTGTTAACCGACGAAATTCTTCTTCTTTTAAATTTTGCACAACTTCAAATCTCATGGATATCACCTCACAATTTGAGGGGCATTCTACACAAAATCAAGATTAAAATTTGAGTTTTGAAAGAAGTCTAATATTGAGTCTGCGATGTCTTTAGCTGCTGCCTCATCTTGTTTCTCTCACATGATCTATAGTAGGCCTAATTCCTAGTCTCGATTCATAATCGCTTGCTTGTTAAAAAACCGGTGGGTACCGTAATTTATTTTTCATCCGAATAATCCAAGGTCCACGTGTTGGTAGTAACCCAAGGTGATATTGCAATGTTTTGCTGAACGCTAGGAATACAAAAAATGCTTGTTTTTTTACAATTCCTTTATATTTTCTTTATGATTATACTCTTTCATCCTTCATTACAGAAGGTTAGGTATTGAGGATATTTTGAATCATAGGATGAGAAGTCTCCTCACAGATTTTACGTACACAAATATCAGGAGTATAATTATGCTAAGCATCACCGAACGCTTCCTAGGTTTAATGCCCACCATGTGGTCATCTCGATCAACAGCAACAGAGGCATCAGCCACCCTATCTCCTCCATTAGGTGTCGGTGCAAATGAAGAATCGATAATAGTAAGTATGTCCACAAATAATGCTCTGGGAGATTCAACATCTACTCCTAGTTCTGCAACTGAGGCTGCTCCAAATTCTGGATCTACAACCTTTACAGCAAGTTTGAGAAATATATTTATTTCTGTCAGAGAAAAATGTTCTTCGGCTTTTACAACGATCCGTACCTCCATAGCATCCGCTTTTACAAAGGTTGTAACTTGGGTTTCTAATCTTCGTCCTGGTAACAGAGATCAAGCAGAGCCCGGGGAATCGCCAAAAGGGGGAGCCTCCTCTAATCCTCTAACAAATCCAAACCCCACACAACCAGCACATACAACTGCAGAGGAAGACCAACAAACACCTTCTGGCAATTTATCACATGAAGAAGAAGAAGTAGCCCAGGTGGGATTACAGAGTGAGATAGAGATTGTATTAGCTTCAGAATTGCAGTTAGATGAAAGTGAATCCCAAGATGGATCCGAGGATGCATCCTTAAAAAAAGAAGTTGACGACGGGTTATTTCAATCCTGTATATTACATTCATCAGAACCGGTCGCGTTAGCAGAAGCAGAACCTGTAATTACAGAGAAGCCATCGCCTGCTGCCGCTCAAGTGGCAGTAGATGAATCAGTAGCAGATGCTCAGGCTTCTTTAGATGCAATCGAAACAATAGCCGGAGGTATGGTCACTTTCCTAGCTGTAGAAGCATCCTCCGTTCCTTTAATACAAGAAGCTCAGGCTAGGACATTTGCTGAGCCTTCGGGTCGTAGGAGTCCGTCTGCTCCACTTTTCCCAAATGATACAGAGAGGTTTATTTCCGCGGAACCTTTCATACGTAGATCCAGTTTTGCTGATGTAGGTGATTTATTCGAAGATCTAAAAGATCAACAAGCCGGCGCGGGACGTCGCAGATCTTCAAGTATGCAATTGGAATTAAGAGGCCTCACACCAACAACATCTAAAATGGAAGACAAGCCTTCTAAGGCAGCCGCTACAAGCCCATCCAAGCGTGGTAAAGAGTAAAGCCAAGAAAAAGTAGTTAATCACTATTTACATAATCTAAGGGTATTTCCCTGATATAGGAGCATATTTTATAAAAAGTATGCTCCTATTTTTTTTGTTATCTCATCTTCTTAATCTGACATCATCTATAAGAACACTATTGCTGGACGCCAATATACCATCCCATGCTTGCTTCTTTAAAAAACGGTGTGTACCGTAATTTATTTTTCATTCTAAATATCAAGGGCCATGTTTTAGTAGTCATGCAAGGGGAGTGAATATGCATATAAAAGCTTTGCGCATTGAATATGGGATTAATATCGAGATAAGTACAGAAGGGTCAGGTGATAGTGAGCTTCCTCGTTTGCAAGGACCAAGACAGGGTGGTTCTGTATCTGAATCATCTTCTTTAGACTCATTATCAGGGCCTTTAGATCATCTAGGCTCGCTACCTGATCTGGGAATGAGAATTCCAGGGGCGCTGTCTTTGCGGATAGAAGGGGCTTTTACATGGCTTATTTCTATAAAACATCGATTTATTTTTATGTTGAAATGGGGTTCTTATTCTATTCGGCTTTTGTTTGACAGTTCTATTCAAACGGTAAGAGGATCTGATTCTGATGAGGTAAACGAGCAAGTGGAAAATGAAGAGCTAGATTCTGTCGATGAAGAAGATTATGAGCCTACAACCCCGCCGCCGCCGCTGCCAGTTTTTACTAGGTAGTATGAGTGATTAGGTTGGATGAGTATATTATAAGAAAGACTCTAAAGAGGACTACAGAAGTTCTCTTTAGAGTCACGTGCTTATTACGGTTTTTTCTTGATTTTCTTCCCATTAGTAGGCGCAGGAGGAGTATCTGTATAGTCAATCCAGATAGGAGAGCTCCATGCTATATGACCATCTTCTTGCACAGTTCTTAGGTAATAGTAGGCAAATGGTAGTTTTTCGTCTTTAGCTTTAAAGAGAAGATTATGCAAGGGTTCTGAGTCATCAAAAGCAAATTCAAAATAAGATTCTTTTGGATAAAATGTATGACAGATTTCTCCATTACGGATAATGCTGATTTCCTTAATCACATCAGTTCCTGCTACATATCCTGTAATATGACGATTAAAGGATAGGCCAGGTTTGGCTTTTGTATTCAGTTCCGCTCCCATCAAAGCTCCTGCAATAAAAAAACCTAAGATGATTCTAGCGCCGGTGGTTGCATAACACTGTCTGTTAAATAATGCCAGGATTAGGGCATCTCGCGTTTGTTCTAAAGCAAAGATAGCAGTCATACCAGGGGAGTATTGTACTTGCTGGCTGCTGACTAAGTCTGCGAATACACCACGGTCGTCAAGACCTCCTGCTACAAAACCAAACCGGCAGTTCTCTGCAAGAGCTTTTCTAATCGAGCCTTTTTCTGTTTCAAAGATCCCTTTTTTATCTAACGAAGTAATCGGACGTAAATTACCCTCTTTTGTTGTGCATTCTGAGCTGCCCCAAGCGTTATAAATCTCTACCACCCGTTCATAATCAGGGCTGAAGTCTTGGAAATTTGTTTCTATCCCTTTAGCCATAGTAAACGAGGGAATCGAGATCATTTCTTTAGGGTTGACTGTCTTGTAGAGTTTTTTGAGGGAGCTTGTTTTTCCATCTTTTCGTCTTCCGATCGGTTTGAGGTCTTTATTATAAAAACAGTGCCTCAGACCTTCTTCAGGTTCCTCAGAAAACCATTGGAATCCGAGGAAGGTGGTAAAACGACTTTCTTCATTGAATTCAGCAACATGGGAAGATATTTGTTTCCAGTTTTCGTTCGATGTTTCTTCGATACTCTCAAACGATGAGGTAGCAAAGAATTGCATTGATTTTTCATCTCTAATATGACGTAGGCACGGCTCTATCTGTTCAAGAGCATCAAACCGCTCAAATTCCCCGTGGAGCTGGCCCCAATATAAACTTTTATCAAAATCAGAAAAACATTTAATTGGAGTCGAGAAGAACCGTTCTCCTGTTTTTAGATTTTGCAGCTGAATTTTGTAAATTCCTGCTTCATTAAAGTAAAGGTTGGGCAGATTTAAAAAGCCTGTTTCCGGGACAAATAGCTTCCAGGAAAGATTTTCTCTTAAATGCTCATACGTCAGTTCGATTAAAGTTCCTTCAGGGGCATGGTGTGTTAAATTACCAAAGGCATCTTCAAATCTAAGGATTACATCGAATCGTTTATTTTTAGATACAATCGATGGTGTGATGGCTCGGATGTTTTTTAATGCGTTTCCTTTGATATCTACAGAAAAAATTTCAGGTTCTTTATAGTCACCCTTACCTTTAGTATCGATATAGAGGTGAAAGGGTTTTCTTCTTTGAATGATTGTTTGGGCTTGATTGCCTTTTTTTGTTCTTTCTTCTTTGCTTGTTTCAGGTGATCCCAAATAGATGGAGAAAGTCTCCCCTGATTTAAGTTCAGCACCAAGTGTAAATTCAAAAGGAGCTGCAAACGTTTCACTTGCATCGAGTTCTTTTGCTAGGAGGGTTTTGCCATCAGGCATTTCTGCCCAGATCATATTCATTTTATCTTTAGGATTACATTTTGGCAGCTGCCAATCTGTTTGTTTTCCTGTAGATAAAAGATCGAATTTAAGTTTGGTTCCTTTCGGGAGAGATGTAGATGTGGTATAGCAAAATTTCCAAGTGGACACATCTCCTGCGGAGATCGAATGGGGTTCGGTGTAGCATATAGAACGACGCATTGTACTTAAGCTCCCTGATAGTGCTCTTGAGATAATAATCAGATTTTGCCTAACTAGTGTTTGTTTTTCAAGTTCGATTAAATAAGGCAAGCCACTTGCCTTAGATTTTATTAGCAGAAGTAAGAAAATAAAAAATTGATTCAAAGGAGGTTAGTAAATTTTTTAGGTAAGGGCGTCAGGAAGTTAGGGTAGTCGATCTTTGTAAAATCTACCCGGTGTTCACATCTTTTGAAACGAAAAGAATCATCAGACTTTCTTATGGTTAATCTTTTGCTTAAGCTTTCTTCTTAAAAGTATCCCTATCCTTCGATAGCCATAAGTTGGCCTTTCCGATACCAAAGCCTTAATAGGCTCTATTAGCTCTTCTTACTTCAATGGAAAAATTACAGATTCTGTTGGAGAAAGTCGCTCGATCAGATTTGATCGAGCGACTTTCAAAACCCTAGCAATAGCCCTTATCGGAAATCTTCCATCCCTTCCAAGGGCTGTTGCGAGATCAGTTTTTTTTTACGACCTGTACGCACTGCTTCTTTTAAAATCTCAACATCCAGAGAGGCCCTGCCAAGGGCCCTTTCAAGCTCGCGTACTCTCTTCTCCATGGCCTTGTATTCACTAACAGGCACAACCTCTTCTTCAGCCTTTATACCCGTAAGGGCGCCATTTTCCATAAGTCTTCTCCAATAAAACAACTGAATAGGGAATATACCATATTTACGGGCTATTAAGGAAACAGTCATACCTGGCTGGTACGTTTCTTGAACCATTGATCTTTTTGCTTCTGGAGTCCATCTACTACGTCTTTTACTAGATGTGATAGTGTTAATACTTTCTTTAAACTCAGTCATACGAATAGTAATACTCCTATATATTAGAGCACACTAAGCCGGTCCGGTTTTATAGGGGCAACACCAAGAATATCTTTAATGCCTCGACAAGAGTTGAATCGGGTTCGCCAAGAGATTTATGCCGAAGGGCACGAGCTTGAATCCCACAAAGGTTTAGATCTGCTATGGGTGAAGATCGTGAAATATTACGCTGATAATAAAAAAAGTTTCTTATCAAGATGTTATCAGGATCTTAAAAGGCAGCATGGCGTGTCCTAAGAATCTTCAAGGATACCATGCAAATTTAGAATTAAGGTTAATCAAAAATGACGAGAGCTCTAAGAATAAGCCTTAACGGTTTTTTGCCACCATTTTCTCTTACTTTTAAGAAAGATTAGGGCGGATGCCAGTTATGCAGTTCGGTCAATGAGTTGGTCTAATACCATTGCAAGGCAAGAGTCGTGAATCGATAGAAGTTTACATTCATTTTCTATTGCAACTCTTAAAGTATTTGCAATATTCTGAGCTTTTTCTAATCCGAGTACCGAAACAGCCGTTGCTTTGTTAAGGTCTAAATCTGATCCGATGGGCTTGCCAAGCTCAAGTTCATTTGCCGTCACATCAAGGATATCATCGATAATTTGAAATGCTAAGCCAGCCTTATAACCGATACTTTGTAGATGTTTTTTATCTTCATCACAGACTTGGGCAATCACTGCACCAAATTCTATCGAGGCGGATATGAGCGCTGCTGTCTTATGATGATGGATAAATTCTATTGTATTCCAGTCAGGAGATTGCCCTTCAGACAGAAGATCTAGCACCTGGCCACCGACCATCCCATCACCGCCGGCTCTTTCCGAAAGAATGGTTATTAGTTCTATTTTTTGCTCTGCATTAATTAAAGGACTTTTGGCAAGAACCTCAAAGGCATAGGTAAGTAAATAGTCTCCTGTTAGCACCGCTTGTCCCTCTCCGACTACCTTATGTAGACTTGGCTTGCCTCTTCTTAAGTCGTCATCATCCATGCAAGGCAGGTCATCGTGAATCAGTGAGTATGTGTGAATGAGCTCAAGGGCGCAAGCAGGGTGAAGAGCCATCTGTACATTGGCACCAAAAGATTCTGCTGTGGCAAGGGTAAGCAAAGGCCTTAGCCGTTTAGCAGGGCCTAGCAAACTATAGCGCGCTGATTGAAATAAAAGGCTATGGGGCATCTCTGCATGTTCAGAGATCAGCTGACTGAGCGTTTTTTCAATGAGCTCACATCGTAAAGAGAGGTAGGACGAACTTATCATCTATTACCTATTGGGTATTGCGTTCATTTCAGCACAGCAGTTAGCTTGTTGCCATGTATTTGGCAGTCCTATTCCAAAATAATGAAAGCCTTCTTGGAGCATCTGAACCTGATCAAAAACATTGCGTCCATCAAAAAATCCTTTTCCATTCATTGTGGCTAATACCACTTGCCTATCACAGAGCTGAAAGAGGGACCATTCGGTAAGTAGAGCTATGGCATCAGCACCTTCACAGGCTTCATATAGATTGCTGCACCATGTGATAGAATCGTGGCAGGGGATCGCTTTTTGAGCAGTTGTCATAGCGATAGGATCAAAGGCCTTGATCAGAGCTCCCTCGTTTTGTAGGTGCCGGATGATTTCTATTGAGGGAGCCTCTCGCATATCATCAGTTTCTGGTTTAAAAGATAGTCCCCAAATCGCAATCGTTTTTCCTTTAAGACCGCTCTGATGATCAAAATAGTTTTTCATCATCGATATTAAGACTTGCTTTTGACGCCCGTTAACTGTTTCAGTTGCTTGTAGAATAGACATAGGAACTCCATGGGCAATGGCTGTCGCCTGTAATGCTTTAATATCTTTAGGAAAGCACGATCCCCCATAACCGATTCCTGGATTTAAAAAGCCTGGACCGATCCTTCTATCAGATCCGATTCCTTGCTTTACGTGTTGGATGCTGGCTCCTACTTTTTCACACAGAGCTGAGAGTTCATTCATAAATGAAATTCTAGTAGCTAGCATCGCATTAGCTGCATATTTTGTAAGTTCTGCAGACGCAGGGTCCATAATAAACATCGACAGACCTTTGTCTAACAGAGGGGCGTATACTTGTTTCATTTTCTCTTCCGCATTTTGAGAAGAAATTCCAAGAATAATTCTATGGGGGTTTAAACAGTCGTTAACAGCCGATCCTTCTCGCAAAAATTCAGGATTAGAAACGATATCTATAGGTAGATCTAACTGTTTTTCTTTTAAAATGTCTTTAATTAGCTCATGAATCATCTGGGCGCTACCTACAGGAACTGTAGATTTATTCACAATAACTACGGGTTTTATAATATGCTCAGCTAATGTTTTGGCAGCATGAATAAAAAACCTCACATCGCATGAGCCATCTTCCATTGCTGGGGTAGGCACAGCTAAAAAAATCACATCAGCCTCTGGTACAGAACTGGAGTAGTCAGTTGAGAATGTCAGCTTCTGATTTTTCTGATGTTTTAATACAAGCTCTGGGAGGTTGGGTTCGTAAAAGGGGATCTGCCCTTTAGAAAGAGAGTTAATTTTATTTTGATCAATATCTAGACATGTAACGTGATGACCGATCTCGGCAAAACAAGCGCCAGTGACTAGACCTACATAACCGGTTCCTATAATCAAAAGATTCATTTAAGTGTCCTATATTCGGATAAATTATCGTATACGATGCAAAAAACCATCTTTTAGGTGAAAGGTTTTATCACAAAGCGCAGCAAGATCTTCGTCATGGGTGACTAAGATAATAGATTTTTTTTCTTTTTTGGCAGTTGTTATAAGTAGTGAAGAAACAAGCTCGGCATTTACCCTATCTAAATTACCTGTGGGCTCGTCTGCTAAAATAAGGTCCGGTTGGTTACAAAGGGCTCTGGCAAGACAGACCCTTTGTTTTTCCCCACCAGATAGATTTTTTGTGAGTTGTTGAGAAGAACATGATAAACCCATTCTATCGATCAGCTCGAGGGCTCTTTGATAAGAAGCAGACTTTTTAGAGGTAGGATAACTGGCAATTTTCGCTGGCATTAGAATATTTTCGATCAACGAAAAATCTTCTAGCAGATGAAAGGATTGAAAAATAAAGCCGATATGTTTGTTTCTTAGCATCGTAGGTGGTGTGCTCGCGGTATTATAACCACAAATAGACACAGAGCCAGCACTTGCCGTTTCAAGTGTGCCAAGAATATTTAATAGAGTACTTTTACCTGATCCAGATCTGCCTGTAATAGCAATCACCTCGCCCCTATCGACCTCTAGGTCGATATTTTTAAGAATCTCTATAGGCCGGGTACCTGGAAAGACTTTACAAATATTTTTTGCTACAAGGACTTTATCCAATGTCATTCAGACCTCAGGATCGATGCCGGTTTTAACATGCACGCTTTAATTGCTGGAATTAGACCCGCTGTCAGAGCAAGAATCGGAGTTGCGATCATCACAAAAACCACTGCATTTGGGCTCAATGTATCGGGCAGGGAGGTTCCATAAAAAGCAGCGCTAAAAGCATCATGTCCCTGCATTTTACTAAGCACAGATACCACTAGATCAATATGATGGAGGGTGAAGTAGGCGCATAAGCACCCTATGGCGCATCCAAAAGAGCCCATAAGAACACCACAAAAACCAAAGATCACCGAGATACTTCTAGGAGAGGCTCCCATAGATAAAAGGATCCCAATTTCTTTTTTCTTGTCATTAACCATTAACACCAGCAAAGAAATAATATTGCAACAAGCAACAGTAATAATAATTATAGCAATAAGGGAGAATAGGTATTTATCGCTTTGAAATTGTTGCAGTAGTTCTCTGGCAAAATCATATTGCTCAAATGACTGAACACTAAAGTACGCATCAATACCATGGGTCTGGAAGGCTTGCTCGATTTGGTTTTTAACTTGCTGAGCCTGGCCGATGTTGCTCAGCCATACTTGAATTCCGTTAAGAGCTATTTTATCAAAAAATTGTGAGGAGCCACAGTTGTTAATTGCTCTGGTAATCTCTTTTGGGGTTAAAATGCATTTATTTCCAATCGGCATAATGCCTGGATCGTAGAAGCCTGCGATGAACACACCAAGCCTCTGCTCTTGTAAGGAGCTTGTTGTAGAAGCGTTATAGGAGAGATAACCACGATCTCCAATCATCACCCCGTTTTCTTTAAACCCCTTAGGAAGGACAATTCCATATTCCCCTTTATTATTAGATGGAAGAGTGGTCTCTTTACCTATTGAATGGATCCATATCGGAAGGGACGGGGTGGTCTTTGCAAGATCTATTTTAGGGGAGCATTCACCCACTTGCAGACCGTGCCACTGAATCAATCCTTTTAGGAGATGTCCTTGGATTGTTGTTTCGACATCGACTACAAGGTTTTGATTACTTTCGAATTTAGGTTGCCCTTTTAGTTTGAATGCAAGGGGGTATCCGGTAGTAATCGGTACAGAAGGTGATAGGGCAGTAGTGCCTGAGCTGCTTACAAAAGAAATCTGATTGTTTTGAATATGAAGCACGCCCAGTTCTTGATTTTGTTCCTTTAAAGGAGATTTTAATGAAGAATCAAGGAGAGAGATTCGAATAATATCATTGCCTTTTTTCACACATAAAGCCTTAAACTCAGCCTGCCTCGGTAAAAGATTCTGAGGAATAGTCGATATTGGAAGGGTTGTTTCCAACGATTGAATCTCTAGATTATCCAATATAGACAAAATTTGGCTTTGAAACAATTGAGATGATGAGGTTTGAACTAACGGCTCTTGCTCTGATCTATATTCATTCAGCTCGTGACCTGCTAAGTAAAGCAAATGATTAATATCTTCTTTAGATGGAGGAATAAGAAGATCTTTTAAAGAGGGATTCGAACTTGGAAAAGAGGCTAAATAAGATACTTGGGTTAGAAACTGGATACTATCCCGACTTTTAGAAGAAAATAAAGGGGCGTTAGAGCGCAAAAGCTGTAGCTTTAGAAGAGCCCCACTCATTTCAAAATCTAAAAAGCTTGTAATCGTTTTAGAATTCTCGAGCTGATTTAAAACTGTATAAGCAATTTTAACTGGATCTTTAAGTGAGCCATCTGCATTCAAATCTTTATCTTCCCAATACCTTGGAATCTCTGCATCTTGTTCTGGATCGTAAGGGTCGGAAGATAGGCAATGAGCTTTTTCACCGATTGTCTTATATTGATAGCCAGATCCTTCACTTACCTCATCAATACGATAATAGTAGGAGTTATAATATCGGGGAGTGGGCGTAATTTTTATAGGGGCGTTGAGGTCTGTGAGTTTTTTAAGCCAGTTTTTTTCCATTCCTTCAGTTACTGATAGAAATACAAGAACCAGCCAAACGACTAAAGAGATCACACCCACAGACATGATTGCGATGAGTGTGACAGAAAGCTGTTTTCTTTTAGGGATAAGATATTTTAGAGCGACCGACAGTTCAAACATAGATTTATTCCTTATGAGAACCTCGGAGGCTAAGGATTTACTTAGCTTCTTTAAAAATCACGTGACGCTTAAGCTGTTTGTCGTATTTACGCAGCTCAATTCTTGCAGTCGTATTTCTTTTGTTTTTAGAAGTCCAGTATGTTTCTGCACTTTCTGTGCTTTTCATTTTAATTGTTTCTCTTGCGCCTTTCGCCATAATAACCTTCAATTATTAAATCTATGTGCCTAAATTCTATATAAGTTAGGCAATATACAACAAGGAATTTTTCATCTTTTTCTAATGATTTTAGTAGGTCAAGGCAGATAGCGCTATTAGGTTGGATATTCTTTGAATAAAGAACATTAGGTGTTCTCCTTCGAAAAACTTCGCTCTCTACTCTTAAATATTACATTTCATAATCATAATATAAATATATTGTATTTTGATTTTATTAACAGCTGTATTATTTTATTGTGTTTTTATATTTAATATAAAAAACTATTTTACTAAAATAATACCAATAGATAATAAATTTCTTTTTTATATTAAGAAGATATTTAGAATAAAAAGGTGAAATAATGCATATTACAACAGGTGGTGGTTTTCATGATTACGCATTGGATTTGCAGAAGTGCAGCCTACATCCAAAACTACTGAAGGAGTCTCTAAGAAGGTTCGATCGAAATTTCGTGATAGAGGTTCTTAAAGCCAATGGCGCTGCTTTATGCCACCTTGATAAGAGTTTTGCTAAAGATAGGGATTTAGTTTTAATTGGTGTTCAAAAGATCTCTAAGCGATCGGATTTACAAAATCACCAGCACTTATATGCTGATAGAACAGTGATGTTGAATGCAATACAGTCGTGTGCGGATTGTATGAAGCTAGTTGGTCCATTAAAAACGAATCGAGCGTTTGTATTAGAAGCGGTTAGGTTCCAGCCCGATGCCTATCATTTGGCAGCAGAAGAGTTGAAGAGGGATGAAGAAATCATTAGAACAGCCCTTACCGGCAACCGCTTCATTGAATCAAAATTGCCCTCAGATATCCGAAGAAGTCCCTGGGTCAAAGAGCTTTATTCATCGATATACGACAAAGAATACGCGGATTATCAAGAGAAGTTATTGATCGAAACTGCAAGCTACGAAAAAGAACGGGCAGCCGAAGAATCAAAGCAGTTGATGGATGAAACAGAGGACTTGGTTAATGAACTCTTGACGGATCTCGATCCGGAATTTGGAATAAAAAAGTAATTTTATATATGGTCTTCTGGAAAGAGCTGAAAATAAAAAAAACTAGAAACATTGTCATTTCTGAAAACGTTTCCGGTTATATGCCCAGAATAGGACTCGAACCTACATACCTCGCGGCACCAGAACCTAAATCTGGCGTGTCTACCAATTTCACCATCTGGGCTTGAATTGTTAGAATACAATTTTGTGCGTTTTTTGCGTTTTCGTCAATATTTTAGTGTTGGGCTCGTAAAAAAATAAAGGGCTGTTTTAGACAGCCTCTTCAATTTCATATACGGGACTGACCCGAAATCCATGTTGTTTCAGTGTGAAAATCAATTCCATGACAGGTTCCCACTGAGCTTTTTTATCAATATGTAATAAAACTTTTGTTTTCTGATGATCCCTAGGAAGTAAACCCAGCTGCTCTTGCTTAAGTAACTCCTGCTCAATTGCGGTCAGATTTTCCATGAGGTACTCATGAAATTCTGTAACCCATTTATATTGGCCCAATTCTGTCACAGAAAGGTGAATTAAACTGTACTCTGTGGCCTTTGGAGGTGTTGTTTTATCCCTTTGTCCTATTCTAACTAGATTGATTTCTGAGTCAAATAAGGTAGACCTTGTCACAGCAAGGGTTGCAAATACAGCTACGATAAGAAACAAAAAATCGACCATCGGGGCAAGGTTTAAACCCTTTTTGCCAACTAATTCTTCATCAGGGACTAAGTTCATAAAGTGTTCCTATGGTTTGCCTGTTATCGTAGGATTAATTGTTTTTGCTATCGATGAGGTGAGCTAAAGCCACAGCCTCATTTTCTACAAAAGTTAATGATTTTACAAGCTTGTATTTTGATGCTGAATGGAGGATCATCGCAAGTATTGCGACAAAAATACCAGCTACTGTAGTTCCTACAGAGACTCCGAGACCATCAAATAAGGCTCCAATACTTTCGAAAGAACGATTGAGATCATAGAATGCATAAAACATGCCTAGAACAGTTCCTAGTAGACCGATCATAGGTGCTATAATTGCGATATCATGAATAATGTTTAAACGTTGCCAAAAGGAGACGCTTACTCTTTTACCTTCAGATTTCATTGATTCTAACATGAACTGTAGTCCGTATTTTCTTGAGCTAACTCCAGCTGCCATGATTTTAGAGAAAAAACATTTTTTTCGATTGCAAGCAGCTATCGCATCTTCAAATTGATTGCTAAGTAGTTTATTCTGAATTTCTTTAATCGTGGACAGACTGGTCTTTGCGTATTTGCTTAGGCTGAAAAAATTAAAGAGCCAAAGAGCTAATGAAATGGTAGATAACCCAAACAGTGCAAGATAAATGCTAGGAGAGCCTGCGAACACCTGGCTCAGGCTAATAGAAATCCGGTTTGTATCTGATTTTTTGAAGATCTCTTTTGTTACCATTTCTTCGTCGAGTGGACCTGATAGAAGGGTTTCTGACTCAATTAAATGATTGGTTTGATCAGCTAATAGATAAGCGGGCTCAACGATTTGATTGTCAACAACAAGACCGGGATCCATAATTTCTAATTTATTATGATCGAATATGTCTTCAGCCTCTGATATCGAAGGCTGTGTCTGGTTATTATCATCGGTTTCAATAAAAAGAGGTGAGGATAACTCTTCAGTAGCTGCAGCGGTGACCTCAAACGGATCTGGCTCAGACTCTGAATGTAAAGGAATCAATTCCTGAATTGGTTCCATAAAAGCCACTTCACCGTCTTGAGCGGAGTAACTGCTTTGCTCCAGTTCCAGCTCTTTTTCAAGAGACAATAGCTCTTCTTCTAGTTCTTTTATTGTCATTTCGGAAAAAGCAAAGGGATCCATATCGTCGTTTATATCTCGATTGCTTTCGGTCGCTAAAGTCTGCGATGCAGTGATAGCAGGAGAATCCAATGAGCTTATTGGATCGCTGTGGCCTTGTTGAGTAATCATCAGAGACAGGCTTCCTAAAAATATTGCTATACGTTTCATGAAATGTCGCGCTCCTAATAACAAGTTAAGCTGATAAAATTTGTGATAATATAGGTCATTTAAATGACCTTAAAATCTATCTAAGTAATATTTTTTTAGACTATCAAGACTATCTGAATAAGATCAAGCCCTATCCATTAATAGGTTTATTTAGGGTGGATCAAAGGATCATTGATAAAAAATGTGTTAAATCCCTGGATGAGAAACCATCTTCTCGGATACACTTATCTTATTATGAGACCGAAACATTTAAAATCTCCCTTTACATGGGACGATAGAAAATCACACTTCGAAGACCGAGTTCTTTACGTTCCCAACTATTATACAGAGCATCAGGAGTGGGGGGAAGTTAACTGGGCTGATTCCCAGTTTTTTGGCAACAATCACCCTATCTCTATCGAATTTTGCTCTGGCAATGGGGCTTGGATTTTGGAGAGAGCGCTTTCTTGCCCTAAAAAAAATTGGATCGCTGTCGAGAAGCGTTTTGATCGTGCTAGAAAAATCTGGGCTAAAATTAAAAATCATCAACTCAGCAATCTGATTGTCGTTTGTGGAGAGGCTGAATCTTTTATTGACCATTACATAGCTGAAGACGCTGCAACTGAAATTTACATCAACTTTCCAGATCCATGGCCAAAAGATAGACATGCTAAAAACAGGATCGTAAAAGAGCCTTTTATTAGCCGCTTATCTAAAGTATGTAAGAAAGGGGCCATAGCCATTTTTGCCACAGATGATCAACCCTATAGCCTCAATATGATTTCAACAATGAATCAAAATCAAATCTGGAAGAGTCTACTGCCTGATCCTTTTTGTATTACTGATTTGCCAGGCTATGGAAGTTCTTATTTCGATGAAATGTTTCGGATGATGGGAAGACAAATATTCTATATGCAATTTATTAACACCAAGCTTGATTTATGACCGAAAATAAAGAGATCCTGTCCGATTTTAATTATTTATACCGCAACAATCAGAAGTTTTTTCCCATTATTCAGGAATCTATTTTAGATTTTCATTCACACGATGCCTGCAATGCTGTTGTTATCAAGCTTTCTGCTAAACCATCCGATGAACTTGTCTGGGGAAAACAGAGCGCCTATGCACAGAAGGTTCGTGAAGAAGGAAAACTCATTTTATGGGAGCTGGATTTTGGTGTTACTCATAATCAGATCAATAGCGCAGACAGCTCTACTTTTTATTCTCTTGGTATCGCAATTGATGAGTTTGTAGCCTCTCTTTGGCGTGAGTATCAGGATATTTCTATCGGAGTTATTCTATACCGGGGAGATGTAAACTTCTGCAATCATTTCGTTTGGAATGATGAGCACAAAGCTCTATTTTTAGAAAAAATTACTGATCTGCAGATAAAACAAGAATTAGATCACCTCGTTGTAGAACAAGGGGATGATTGGGCCTTATCTTTATCTGAAAATAGATTATTCCAGTTATTTGCAGCCGATGTCTTTGCGGAGTATTTCCAAAGGCTTGTTTCTTACCTTCCAGATACTCTGCTGGCCTTTGCTTTAGTAGACGTTTCTGAAGAAGAAAGTAGCGCCTTTTTGGCTCAATTATTATCACGTGATCGTTTTCAACATATTCTACTTGGACTGAAAAAATCAAAAATCCCAGCAGGTCATCTGAATTGGGAGGAGGGTGTATGTCTTGCAGGGTGGGTGGGTCAAGGATCTCCTTATTTTTCAGCGGTATTTGAATTAAATCTTGCCGTTTGTCTTCCCTTGGATGAGGGCTTTAATAGCTCTATATATCATGAATTGGATAGTCTATTTGCTGATCTAGGATCTCGTCAGATCCCTTATAGGATCATTCCAGAAAATTTACTCACAGAGGCCTGGGATGGGATTGATGCGATCGTGGTCTTATCACATTCTGTTTCTTATCAAGGTAAAAGGCGGCTGCAAGGTTTTTGCGCAGCGGGAGGAAGGGTGATTTGTATTGGTCCATCTCTTGGTCTTCCAGAAGAAATGGCATTTGATACATTTAAATTAGAACTGCCCTTACAAGAAGTCCTGATATAAGGGGTAGATTTTTGCTTTGCAAGTCCAATCCTTGTTGCCTTAAGCTTTAGCGCTTGGATTACTTCTAAGATTTGGCTTCGATCTGAATGATGTGTGGCAGGTTTTTTCGGATAACTTCCGCATCTGGTTAGGTACCAAACAGCTTGGATTACATCACACCCCAGCTGCCTTACGTATCTTTATCTACGCTTGAAGTCATGGGTAAGAAGAGCCTCTTTTAGCGCTCGAGTACGTTCCTCAATAAGTTTCTTGTCAGCAACTACCTCCTGCTGGATCTGTGGGTGATGTAATAATTCTTCAGGGGCATGCAGTAAAGATCGAGGCTTGTTACGAAAAGCTTCCAGAACTATAGTATAATCATTTCGAAATGTACCTGCATGCATTAAAGCGTCACCATCATTGAAGACAGCCGCTTGAACTATAGCACGTGCTAGATCAGGATGATCTTCTTGTAATTTATCAATGTCACAAAAAAGTAGAGCTCTTCTATTCGTAGATACAGCCGGCATTAAAATCCCGGGGTTCTTTTTTAATTTGGAATCGGCAAATTCGAGGGCAGCCCCATCTTTAAAGACAGCTTCAAGAACCACTTCTTCATCTGCCTTTAATTCCATACAGGCATGCTCAAGTGCCTTACCGTCTTTGCCGACGGCAGCGAGAACTACATCTTTATCGTATTTTAATTCAGAAGAAGCATATTGCAGCGCCTTTCCATCTCGAGTTACGGCTGCAAGAACAACTTCTTTATCCTCTTTTAATTCAGAAGAAGCATTTTTTAGAGCCATTGGATTTTTAGCAAGGTCCTGCAGGATCTTTTCTTTAGCTGCTGTAAATAGAGCTTTTTTATCCTCTTTTAATTGAGAAGGTTCTTGTCTTGTATTTTTCTCAAGTTTTTGATCAAGCAGAGTTTTAAAAGCTTCCACAACTTTTGGATCCTCGCCCGACTGTTCAGCTAAATTGATTGCACGCGATCTCATTGTATGCCTAAAATCTCGACTCTTTTCGACATCTATTGTCTTAAGACATGCATCAATTGAGTGCACAGAACAATTACCATATCTTTGTTTGGTTATGAAAGATTCTGGGTTAGGTACAGATCCTGGGGTAGCGTTCAGTTTTTCTGGAAGTTTCCGATATAGATGTTCTGCCCCCTCTTCGCCTTTTAATTGATGAGCAATTGCATGTACGTATTCGATAAGGGTGCTTATATTCTCTTTAGTATTCGAAAACTGAAATGAGGCGTAGCCGATTTTTTCACCTTGCATCCTATGACGTACAGGGTATCCTTTATTAAGCGCGTAGGAACTGTGATCACCTGCATTAAAGATACGAACCTCGATAGAATCTTTCCCTTCAACCGGGAAGGCATGAAAGCATACTGCATGCTCAAGCCAGCCAGCTTGAAGCATTACAGGGCCTAAATTAAGGGAGTGTTTGATGCTGTCCTTTGAATCTGTTGTAAAATTTTTTAAGGACCCTACTAGCTGAAATGTTTCTTTTACATCTGCACTACTGTGGTTTAACGCATCCAAAAATATTTTTTGCGGAATTAAATCTGTTAAACCTGTAACTTGCTTTAGGCTAACATCACTGATCTGCTCTCTATTAAAAACATACATCCATGATTTGCTTGCAACTAAAGCATCTTTAATTAGTTCTTTATCGTTCCACAATTCAGTTGAGGCGTAATCTAGCACTGAGCCGGATCTAGTGACTGCTGCACGGACCACATCTTTATCCGCTTTTAAAGCCTCAGAGGCCAGGTTTAATCGCTCTGGATTTTCCTCTATAGCCTTTAGCATAAATTTTTTATCATCCCTTAACACATGGGGTACCCCAACGATGTCACGGTAAGGATCTTCAACCTGAGCCACAGCTTCTTGATGGGAAGCGGTTTGGGAAAAAACAACGGTAACTTGCTTTGATAAAGTCTCTAATGGTGTATTTACAGATGAACTTTCATCATTAGGACAAATAATCACACACTCTCGTCTGCCGTTAGTAAGGATGTTTCCTTTTACAGACAAGCTATCCTCTGGTGTTTGTGATCGATTCCAAATCGCTGCAAATCCTTCCAGTTCTTTGGGCGCTAATTTAATTGTGTTTAGCTTAGAGCTGCTGGCCTGCTGTTGTATTACGCCTTGACTTGTTTCAAGCGGCTGATCTGATAAACCCCTAGAAAGCCCCTGTAAACTCATCTGTATCCACCTATTGTTTATTCACCTTACCATTTATTTTATCATTTGTTTTCGAGTTTATTATTAAGTTAGTGTTTTTATTTAAAAATAATTGTAAATTGCAACAAACTAACAATCAGATACTAATTTAATTAAAAGGGATAGGATTTGCAAAATAGATAAGAGGCGTTTGATCAGGTGTTTATGCTACTTAAGATTTTTGTAACTAATTGACATTCAATATTTTGCATAGAAATAAGTGGAAAAATTACCGTTTAAAGTCTTGATTATCAGGGGCTTTTGTTAAAAGATGGAATCCATGCAGTACCCATCGAATTAGATCAGGAGATGCGCTCTTAAAAAGAATAAAGGGCTCTTCTCATCGATATACATTCTCAAGGCTAAGCTCATTTTACTGCCTTCCGTTCAGCGGTATTTGAATTAAACCTTGCCGTTTGTCTTTCCTTGGATGAGGGCTTTAATCGCTCTGTATATAATGCATTGGATGGTCTGTTTGCTGAGTTAGGATCTCGTCAGATCCCTTATAAGATCATTTCCAGAAAATTTACTCCCAGAGGCCTGGGATGGGATCGATGCTATCGTAGTCTTATCACAGTCGGTTTCTTAGCAAGGTAGGAGGTGGCTGCAAGGTTTTTGTGAAGCAGAAAAAAGTGTGATTTGTATTGGTCCATCTCTTGGTCTTCCAGAGGAAATGGCATTTGATACATTTAAATTAGAACTGCCCTTACAGGAAGTCCTGATCTAACAGGCAGCGTTCTAGTTGGAAAAGATGTGCGGCCGTCTTTTTTGCAGCAGCCTGCACATCTAGTCAGGTAATAATGAGTTCCGACTACATTAGACTACAGCCACCTTCATTCGGGTTTGGACGCTCAAATAGAGGGCGAGCATTTCGTAGTGCTGAAGGATTTTTTGAAGCCTGCTTCCTGATCTCTGGATCATTTAATAGTCTGTCGGATGCATACTGCACTGCATTGGGCTCCTGGGTGACAGCGGCAAGAACTATATCACGATTATCCTGAAATTCCTTAGCGTTTTTTAATGCGTAGCCGTCTTGAGACACAGCCGCCAGAGCTACATAATAATTATTTTCCAGTTCCTTACTGTCAGAAAACAATATAGCCCTGCCGCTTTGAGATACAGCCGCCATGACAATCCCTACGTTCTTTTTTAACTCGGAATCAGCGAACTTGAGCGCCATACCATCTCTAAGGACAGCCTGAAGAACTACCTCAGGATTTCTTTTTAATTCCTTAGAGGCAAACTGGAGCGCCTGGCCGTTTTGACCTACAGCTGCAAGCACTACATTTTTATTCGCTCGTAATAACTCAGAGGCAAATTGTAGTGCCATACCATCTTTACGAACGATTGAAAGAACCAATGCTTCATCTGCTTTTAATTCGTTAGGGACATTTTTTAGCCGCTGGGGTTCAATCCTTAAAAGTGCTTTCAGCGCTGATTTTCCACTCACCACGGTTGTATCGATAGGAAGAAATAATGTGCGATATTTGGTGAAAAAGCTTTCTAAGATTGGCACGTCACAGGCCTCTTGTCCACTAGCTCTTGGAAATTGCTTTCCTAGAATTCCCCAAGCCTTTTCCGTAATTGTTTGGGTAATTTCCGCGGTTGCTTTTTTTTTGCTAGGGGTTCTAGGTAATGCGAACAAAGTGAATTTAAGCGGCTTAAGTTCACCTTCTAATCGCCTGTCTAGGACTCCTAAAAGCCCTTTGGAGAAATTAGTCATACAATCACGAAATGCTCTGTTAAGAACGCCTAATTTTGATAGATCCTTTCCTGATAAGTGCTTAGCTGACTCGGTTAATATGCCAAATTCCGTTAATGTTTCATCAAATTGCATTTTGGATTTATGTGAATTAATGTTCATTAGCACTTCCTTTTTATTTCGTTTTAAATAAATCTCTATAATAATGATTTTACGTCATTAATATTAATTTATAGTAAACTTAACAATCGAAAGTGATTTTATTTTAAGGTATTTAAATTATTGTTTTAAAAACATGATTTTCAGCATTTTATATTAATTTAATTATTAATAAAGATGTATTATCATCGATTTATATCTTTAGAGTTAAGCTCTTTCAAGTGGATAGCATTAAAAAAAACAATCCAAGGGCCTCTTTTCCTGATTTACAAAAAGTGAAAGTATTTTAGATATTGCAATTAAAATGATCGTTTATTGTTTATTCTTATTTCTAAATAAGAGCAAATAGCTTCAGAAAAAATCCGGGGGCTATCTCAACTAATGAATACAGACATGAAAATAATTAGATTAATTAATAAAGAGAACACAATGATTGATTCTGAAAATATTCAGTGGCACACACTTGAAACAGAGGATGTTTTTCAAAAAATAGGCTCTTGGGAAAAAGGGTTAGATAGCACTGAAAGCAAGAAAAGGCTCAAAGAATATGGTTTCAATACCTTACAGACAAAAACATCTGAAACTATTCCTCGGATTTTTTTGCGACAGCTGAGAAATCCGATTGTGTATGTCCTTCTGCTTTCTACTCTACTAGCATTTGCTTTAAAAAAATTTACTGATGGATTTGTAGTATTAAGTGTTGTCATCCTCAATACAATCATCGGATTTGTTCAAGAATATCGAGCCAATAGAATCATTAGGGCTTTATCGGCGATGGTGCCCCAAGAGACCACGGTGGTTCGTAGCGGGGATCAAAAACTGATTCCTGCATCACACGTTATTCCAGGAGACATTGTTGTTTTACAAGCAGGGGATAAGATTTCTGCTGATATGCGCCTTTTTTCTATAAAAAATCTCCAATGTGATGAGTCGGCCCTTACTGGAGAGTCACTACCTGTTTTTAAGCGGGTAGAAATTATATCAACACAGGCTCCTATTGCAGAAAGGAAATGCATGGCATTTAGTGGTACTTATGTTACCGCTGGTACAGGTCTTGGAGTTGTGATTGCAACAGGATTAAAAACAGAGTTTGGAAAAATTTCTGAGCTGATAGAGAACGTGGTCCCACTTGAAACGCCACTATCTTTAACACTAAAAAGAATTGCAAAGTGGATCACCTATGCAGTAATAGCTATTGGAGCCTTTCAATTCATTATAGGCTACTTAAGAGGAAGCAACTTATTCGATGCAGGTCTTGCTGCCATCACACTCGCAGTTGCTGCCATTCCTGAAGGACTTCCAGCTATCATTACAATTGCTTCCGCTATTGGAGTCAGAAGAATGGCCCGTAAACAAGCTATTGTACGTCAATTACCAGCTGTTGAAGCGCTGGGCAGTACAACAATCATTTGTACGGATAAAACAGGTACACTAACCCATAATGAGATGACGGTGCAACGTGTTTGGACCCATTCAGGTTTCTCATTTATAACAGGATCAGGATTTGCGCTAGAAGGTCATATAATCCCGCAAAAAGGTGTGACACAGCATGTAATTCAAAATGAGGTTGCTTCTCTATTAAGAATGGGGATTTTGTGTAGCGATGCAACAATAGATCAATCTAACATGGGTTGGATTCCAGTAGGTGATCCTACGGAAATAGCTCTTGTTGTAGCTGGAAGAAAGGCAAGTCTTGATGAACATCATTTGCGTTTAGAGTGGGAAAGAAAGGATGTTATTCCTTTTGAGTCTGAAACAAGGCTCATGGCAACTTTAAATATATCCCCAGAAAAACAAAAATACCTATTTTTGAAGGGAGCTCCCGAAGAAATTCTTCTCAGATGCGAGGTAGACCAATCGACTAAGGTGAGATTGCTAAAACAAGTTGATGAAATGGCAATGGATGGTATGCGTGTGCTGGCTTGTGCAGAAAAAGAGATACAAGATTCTCATTTGGATACAATAAAAGAAAATGACATTAAAGGTGGTTTTTATTTTTTGGGTTTTATAGGGATGATCGATCCCCCCAGAAAAGAGGTATATCAAGCAATCAAATGCTGTCATGAAGCAGGAATTAAAATTAAAATGGTTACTGGAGATCACCCAGTTACCGCAAAAGCTATAGCTTGCGACCTTGGTCTGTTAAGTCCTCATCAAGAAGTTATCACTGGAGAGTAACTGAGCCGACTCGAGTCCAATCAGTGGCCAGAGATCGCTTTAAAATATAATGTATTTGCTAGAGTTTCCCCTGAACATAAACTAAAATTGGTAATGGCTCTGCAAGATCAGGGTCATGTTGTTGCTATGACAGGTAATGGGGTAAATGATGCTCCTGCTTTAAAACGAGCAGACATTGGCGTTGCTATGGGTATTAAAGGAACGGCAGTTGCTAGAGAAGCCTCTCATATGATTTTAGCAGACGATAATTTTGCAAGCATTGAATCAGCGGTAAAGGAAGAAAGACGCGTTTATGATAATTTAATTAAAGCTTTGGTTTTTATTTTACCAATAAGTTTTGGACAAGGGCTTGTTATTCTCATCGCTGTTTTATTTTTCCCAATTCAGGGAGGATCTTTATTACATCCTATGCTACCTATTCAAATTCTCTGGATAAATCTAGTGGTAGCTGTCGCTTTGTCGCTTCCTTTAGCGTTTGAAATTGAGGAGCAAGACATTATGAACCGTCCCCCTAGAAAGAAAACAGCACCTGTTTTAACTCGATTTATCCTTATCCGAACTTGCACTGTATCCCTATTAATGGCAATTGGAGCAATCACCCTTTTTCTTTGGGAATATCGAAGTGAGATTGCAAATGGAGTATTAGAAACAGTTGCTATTTCAGAGGCTCAAACGATGGCAGTGACGGCTATGATGCTCTTTCAAGTCTTTTATCTTTTTCATTGTCGATCCTTTAAGCTCTCTGTTTTAAAAACCAATTTCTTCTCTAATCCATCCCTTCTGATTGGAGTAGGATTTGTCTTATTGGCTCAAGTTGCTTTTATCTATGTTCCTTTTATGAATCGTATTTTCTCTTCATCAATTTTGAATATTGAAGCATGGCTCATTTCAGCAGGAGTTGCAATAATGATATTTTTGCTAATCGGGTTTGAAAAAAAAATTGTTTCAATCATTACCAAGAATCGAGTCAAAAGCTAGCTGCGTTTATGTAAACCATCTCAAGAAAAAAAGGGATGACTTAGCTTCTATATAGAGAATATTATGAGAGAAACAGTTTATTTTGGCTAAGATGTTATGAAGTGTGAAGCACAAGAAAGTAAATCGGAGCAGAGGGATTCGAACCCCCGACCCACTGCTCCCAAAGCAGTTGCGCTAGCCAAGCTGCGCTATGCTCCGATTTAACATGCCAAAATATACTACTACTTAGGAATTTAGTGCAAGAATCTTTCTTTTCTTATGGGAAGATTGATCTGTTTGCGCATTAAATGATCAATGAGATAGGGGGGGTCTTCAGCTATTTTTTTTCAACAATCCGGGTATACTGACCCCGACTATTCTACAGACAGGTGGTTTAATTAATAGATTTATATCTGGGTTGCTTGGATAAGCATTCCATAACCAATTTTATCCTTTAGAACCTCCTTTTTTGTATTAGTTCTGCCAGCTACTTGCCTTAAGCCATTTCTTCGGTCCAAAATCTATCCCTTCAATCTCTCCTGGAGTTCATTCCAGTTTTTATGCGGATTCACAGATATTATCTTATCTATATGTAAAAGAGTATTTTAAATAGATCTTTAATTTAATTTAATATTTAAGTAATAAATTTTTAATTTATAAAAAATTAACAATGTAATTATAAAATTAAAACAAGAGAACATTTAAAAACATAAACAGGAGATTATATGTCAACAATCACAGCAATACGCAACAACAGCGATGACCTAGTCGGACAATATCTACCATTACCTGGTGCACCAGAAGCTGAAAATATGGAAGGTAGACTACCGGTTGCCGATGCTATCGGCCCTTTAGCAGATGCTCGCCCATTAACTAAACGTGAGGTATCTCTACTAAATGATCAAGAAGGTCTTTGTACCGGTATGTCTTGGCAGAGAGCAGCTCAAATTACCTGCTGTATTGTAGGTTGCTTAGGTATAAACGCTGGGGCAGGTGTAGCTTGTCTAGGCACTCCTTGCTAGATCCGAAAATACATTTTTCTCCTTTAGCTCCTATTTCGAGGGGGGGGGCTAAAGGGGTGTATACATGGCTTAGTAAAACATACTCTCATTAAGGGTTAGCATTGAGCCTTCGATGATGTGAAGGGGAGTTTAAAAAGCTTGGAGATAAAGATCGAGCCTATGTTGATCACTTGAGCCGATAAACGTTCATTCTTCCATCGTGTCAGCAACTGGGATATATAACCTATCCACCATCTTTTCATCAGCTATGTTCTTTGAATCGATAGAAGAGGATCTATCGCTTAGGTTTTTCTTAATCAAAAAAGAGACTAGTTTATCTTGTTTTGCAATAGCAATCAGGTGTTGCTATTTTCAATCAATTATCATTTATCACTTTGTTCTGTATTAAAAAAATCAAACCAGACATTTTGAATTCCTCGTACATAGGGGGGGGTTATGTCATCAAAGGTATATGCTATTTTTGGAGCAACAGGGGGAATCGGCGCGTGTCTTGGAAGAAAGTTAGCAGAGCAGGCTCAATGTGTGTTTTTAATCGGACGCAATCGATTAAAAACAGAGGAATTAGCCGGAAGAATCGGGCAGCCTTATAAGGCAATAGAAGAGATCAATGAAAATAGCACCAAGGCATGTCTTGAAGAGATTGTCAAAGAAAAGGGGACTCTGGATGGTGTTGTCAGCTGCATTGGTTCTTTTCATATCAAACCACTGCATATGACATCACAGGCTGAGTTTGAAGAAGTGATGAAAACAAATACAACCTCTTCTTTTTGCATTTTAAAAGCCGCCTGCCATTTAATGGCTGAAAAAAAACGGGGATCGGTTGTTTTGTGTTCCTCAACCGCTGCCCTCACAGGTCTTGCAAGTCACGAGAGTATTTCCTCGGCCAAAGGTGCTGTAGCAGCACTTGTTCGCTCGGCAGCTGCCTCTTACGCTGGCAAGGGGGTTAGAGTGAATGCGGTAGCTCCAGGACTTACACGGACCCCACTTGCTCATTAGCATACTTTGGTTCTTTAGGGCCTAATTTATGGAAGATGCTAAAGGGTAAGGGAGCAAAAAACGAATCATCTCAATTATTGGATCCAAAAAATTCGATAAAACTTGTTATAGATCCTCAGAACGAAAATCGAATACGCTTTGAAGGGCTTTCAGCCGGCCTGAGCAGAGCAATTGATACGGTAGACTTTAGTAATAGAGAGATTCTTGGCAAGCAATATGGTATACTTTTGCTCAATCAATCTGCCTGGGTGGGCAAGGATAATTATATTTTAGACGATCTTTTTAAACTCATAGAACTTACAAAAGTTTAACCATCTTCAGCAACTTGTTTGCCTAAAAATCTCGCAGGCTCAATCCACTTGTCTTGTTTAAGTCGAAGGGCTCCAATAATCTCGGTAATTAAAACATACCCTTTCTTTCCACACTTTACTTAAAAACCCTCTTAGGACACATTACATTAACAGTAAAGAACCAGGAAGGAAAAAAGGTGCTGATAGATTTTCCAACAAGACGGCAACAGGTACCTAGACAAGAACATGTAGCAAGAATCAAGAACGGCTGGCAACGTGATCCTGACTATAGCGATGCACATATAGCCCGAATGTTAATGACCATGCATAAGTGGGATCAGTGGGCACCTAAATCCTAAAGAACGTGATTAAATAGCTAAGGGATTGAGATGCTTCATCTAAGCCCCTTAGCTTGGGTCGAATTGATCTGTGATGTACCAAATAGGTAATTAGACTAATTGCTTTAAAGCCGCCTCATAATCGGGTTCTTCTGTAATTTCAGTGACAATCTGCAAGTAGATGATTTTGTTGTTTTCATCTAGGATAAAAACAGATCTTGCGCATATACCGGCTAATGGACCATCTGTAATTAACACCCCGTAATCCTCTGCAAACTGCTTCGATCTCATCATAGATAGGGTATGGATGTTTTCTATCTTCTCCGATCCACAGACTCTTGTTTGGGCAAATGGAAGATCTGCAGAAATTAAAAGAAAACAAGCATTAGGATGTTTTTGGAGCCCCTCGCTTAGTTTCTTAGTAGAAATAGAACATACGGGTGTATCTAGGCTCGGCACAGTATATAACAGCTTTTTTTTGCCTTGAAAATCCTTAAGACTGACATCTGCTAATTTTTGGTTAACTAGATGGAAATCTTTCGCCTGACTATTGACAGTAGGTAACGGACCAGATGTATGTATTGGGTTGCCTTTGAGAGTTAGATTAGTCATATATCTCCTTGAAAAGATTGGTTTAAAATAAACTCTACATGTTTTAAACAATATTGAGAATTTTTTACTGCAAGACCTCTTTCAGATATAAGATCTGTCTACTTTCCTTCGTGATAAAAATTTCATTTAAAAATGGTAACAAACCGAACTTATTGATTAATAATGCGTTTTATTTAATATTAAATACAATTAATTATTAAAATAATTTAAATCTTTTAATTATACCTCAACTTTTATTATAATTTGCAATCAAACAGTAAAATTGAGGTTTTATGAAAATTAAGAAATCGATCTTTTTTATTTCAGGTTTAATTGCTTTATTTGGTCTTTTAACCCCTTGGAATACCCAGAAACTATCCAATATGCCAACGGTTGAAACCTTAGGAGCTGAGACTACCTTTTTACGTTCAAACACCCTCCAGGTGGTAGCTAAGGCTTACACCCCAGAAGAATCAACAAAATTTCTGAATAAAAATTTATTAAGAAAAGGGTACCAGCCGGTTCAAATCACGATACAGAATAACTCCAGTCAAGAGTATTCCCTATCGAGCGGATCGGTGGATCTGCCTACTGCCTCACCAAGTAAAGTGACAATGAAACTGATGCAATCAGCAATTCCTAGGGGAATTGCGTTTAAAATTGCTAGTTTTTTCTTTTGGCCGTTTATGGTTCCTAGCACCATTGACTCGATTATTACCATGAAAACATATCAATCGATCAAAAATGATCTACAATCAAAACTTGTCAAACAAGAAGTCGTTGCCCCTTACTCTATCTATAATAGAATCGTCTTCGTTCCTATAGAGGAATTTAAAGATTCTTTTGATATTACCCTTATCGAAATGCAGAGCCTTAAACCGAAAATCGTTCATATTCAAGGCTTGAGTCAGGGGAATGTAGTGGTGACAGATTCAGATAATACATCTGAGATGCCCCCTGTTCAACAAGATGTCGAGGATACTCAGTCTGTAGGGGATCCTTAAATCTTCTAGATTCTGTAAATCTATTGACCTATTCACCGAATAGGTCATATGATTTTAGCCTTAAATACCTACAAGTAGATAGCCTTATGATTCAAGCAGATAATCTCCATCTTTCTTATAGCGGTCTCTCGATCCTCGAAGGGGTCAGTTTTAGCATTCAAAAAGGGGAAAAATGTGGTTTAATAGGACGTAACGGTTCTGGTAAATCCACTTTATTCAGACTGATGATAGGACAGGAAAAGCCTGATGAGGGGACTTTATCGATTCCAAAAGGCTACCGTATAGGCCATCTGCAGCAACACATCCATTTTACTCAGCCAACGATTTTAGAAGAGGCGGCTTTAGGTCTTCGAGAAGAAGATAAAGATTCTATTTATAAAGTAGAAAAACTCCTTCTAGGCCTTGGATTTAATATCGACCAGCTAGATCTTCCACCACAGAGTTGTTCTGGGGGCTTTCAACTGCGTATACAGCTTGCAAAAGTTCTTCTTGCAGAGCCCGATTGCTTACTTCTTGATGAACCAACCAACTACCTAGACATCTTATCTATGCGCTTTTTATCCAAGTTCTTAAAAAACTGGCAAGGAGAGATGGTCCTTATTTCCCATGATCTCGAGTTTTTGGATGCCACAACCACACATATGATGTCGATTCATAGGAAAAAAGCTCAAAAAATTAAAGGATCAAGCTCTGATCTATTTGCTTTAATCGCAGAGTCAGAAGAGCATTATGAAAAAACACGGCAATCTTTAGAGAAGAAAAAAGCTCATCTAGAGTCTTTTGTTGAGCGTTTTGGCGCTAAAGCTTCCAAAGCATCTCAAGCCCAGGCAAAACAGAAAACTATCGATAAAATGCCGACTTTAGAAAAGCTTAAAAACTTATATAATCTACAATTTGCATTTAATGAAGTCCCTTTCCCTGGTAAAAAGATAATGGAGGCCCAGTCACTATCTTTTTCTTATACTAAAAAAGAGCCTCTGATTAGTGACTTTTCTTTGACTATTGAAAAGGGGGATAGAGTAGCTATTATCGGGAAAAATGGTTATGGAAAGTCAACGCTACTTAAAATGCTCTCAGGGGAGTTGACACCAGATAGCGGACTTATTCAAAATGCATCTACATTAAGCCTTGGATATTTCGGTCAGACAAATATCGATAGGCTTGATAAACACTTGAAAATTGAAGATGAAATCGGATCGGCAAATCCTAAATTAAATTTCACCCAGATTAGAGCTATCTGCGGCCTGATGATGTTTAGTGGTGATTTAGCTAAAAAACCCATTTCTGTGTTGTCAGGTGGAGAGAAAAGCAGGGTTCTTCTGGGCAAGATTATTGCCGAGCCTTGTAACTGCCTGTTTTTAGATGAACCAACACACCACTTAGATATTGAGTCGATTGAAGCCTTAATCGATGCCATTGAAGAGTTTGAAGGCTCTTGTGTAGTGATTACCCACAGTGAATGGATGCTGCGCAGAATCCCTTTTAATAAACTCATCGTGTGTCATAAAGACAAGCAAGAATTATTTTTGGGTAGCTATGATGAATTTCTATCTAAATTGGGTTGGTCTGAAGAGAGTGAAGGGAAAAAAAACGAGAAAAAAGGGGTAGGTAAACCCAAATCTGTCTCTATAGATGGGCAGATTAAAAAATGTGAAGATAAAATCGTGACCCTTGAATCTCGAATTGATGCCAACAACCTCAAGCTTGCAGGATTGCCCCCTTCTGAATCTTTAGTGATTAAAGAGACTTTAGCGCTCATTAAAGAAGACGAAGAATCTCTTAATGAATGTTATGATCTTCTAAGTAAGCTCTATCAACAAACTTAAATCTATCGATACTTTTAGAGGTGATTTGTCTTTGAGGCTGTATTATTTTCTTTCTACATTCTTGATGATGTGATTGAGTCTTTCTAAGACATCCTGAATGTTTTCTGGAAGCTTTAATTTCCTTATTTCCCGAAAAGATTGTAGCTAGGTCTCTCGTATTTCATAGCGGCAATTGTAGCTATGAAAAAGGAGCTCCTTCATGTCGTTTTGTCTTAAACATGTAAATAACAGGAAATGGAGATGCTGACGAAAGTGAAGTATTCCGGCAAGTACGGCCATATGCTCAATGAAATAACAAAACCGCAGCGTCAAATTTTAAAAGGCCTGAAAATCGAGCTTCCGAGCAATACCCAGCTACATTTTTTTCGGGAAATGAGGTTAATTTCACATTTACCTGGCCTAATTTTTTCATGCGTACACCTGATAGTTTTTGAATCGGCTTGAGCTCATCTGTTTTGAAATCAATGGCCGCGTTTTATCAAAAAATGCGGGCAAAACACACGATGAGCTTTTGCAACTGACTGGTGTTGATTTCTTTCAACTCTCTAACAGCGTTCGCTCACCTTCAGCCGAAAAAAAACAAAAAATGGAGGTGGCTAATATGTTTCAAATCAGCCTGATTTCTCTACGCAAATGGCTACTGCTCTTCATCGTAAATGGAGCGTCTGCCCTGCAGAAAGGAAACCATGTTTACAAACAAATCTTTATCATTTAATGTGCTAAACTTTTTTTGAGGTTTATATGCGGTGGATGATTCTTTTTTTGTACGGAGGTAGGCTTTTTGCAGGATCATTTGAGGAAGTCACACCTTCTACTTCTGAAGAGATCCTCTCTTTAACAACAGATCTTTTAATCGATGGATTTGTCTCTGTGACCTCAGGGCAGCTTGCTATTTCTGAAATCGACCTGATTGTGAAAGGGGCGCAGGATCTAGTTTTAAAAAGGAGTTATGTAGCGCCTTGGGTTTGCGGGCGCTACGA
>CAMCLJ010000015.1 GCA_945875745.1 Chlamydia trachomatis | reverse complement strand
AATTTTTATAAATATTTTTTATTTTAAATTAGCTGATTCTTTTTGTCTAAGAAATCGATTTTGTATTCGATGTGAATGAATTCTAGATACAGCTATCAAAGATATTTAATCCTGTATTAATTTGGTTTTTTTCACATTTGCTCATGAATGATAGTGACTGCTCGATTTAATGTTTGTGTTCTGATATCCTCTACAGTTAAGTTAATGAATTATAGGACATCAGTTTATGGATAAACCGAGATACGATCATCAGCACATTGAGCAAAAGTGGCAGAAATACTGGGAAGATCACCAAACTTTTCGAGCAGAGGTAGATTATACAAAGCCTAAGTACTATATCCTTGATATGTTCCCTTATCCTTCGGGAGCGGGTTTGCATGTAGGACATGTAACTGGCTATACTGCAACTGATATTTTAGCTCGTTATAAAAGACAAAAAGGGTTCAACGTCCTTCATCCGATGGGTTGGGACAGCTTTGGACTGCCCGCTGAGCAATATGCTATACGCACAGGCACCCATCCATCGATCACTACTGAAACAAATATCAATACCTATCGCAGACAGCTCAAATCTCTTGGGTTTAGTTATGATTGGAATCGGGAAGTGGCAACGAGCGATCCAAAGTATTACAAATGGACCCAGTGGATTTTTACTAAGCTTTATGAAAAAGGGCTGGCTTATGAAGCAGAGGTGATGGTCAATTTTTGTCCAGCTTTAGGCACAGTTCTTGCTAATGAAGAGGTCGATGAAGGACGCTCTAAGGAAGGGGGGTATCCTATCGAGAGGCGCCCACTTCGTCAGTGGATATTAAAAATTACTGCCTATGCTGAAAGGCTGTTGCAAGATCTAGATCTTTTAGACTGGCCGGAGAGCTTAAAAAAGCTGCAGAGTAATTGGATTGGTAAAAGTGAAGGGGTAAAGATTGATTTTCAGGAGACAAGTACTGGAAAAGCGATCACCGTTTTTACTACCTGCGCCCATACTCTATTTGGATCTACTTATGTAGTTCTGGCTCCAGAGCATCCTTTCATTGATGAGATTATGACTAAAGAGCGAAAAGATGAGGTCGTAGCTTATCAGAAAATGATCTCTTCTAAAAGCGATCTAGAAAGGACTGATCTGAATAAAGATAAATCAGGTGTATGGACAGGTGCTTATGTTAAAAATCCGATTACCGATTCTTTAATCCCTGTTTGGATTTCTGATTATGTACTCATTAATTACGGGACTGGAGCTGTGATGGGTGTTCCAGCCCACGATGAAAGAGACTTTCTGTTTGCCCAGAAATTTTCTTTGCCAATATCTCCAGTAATTGATCCCGGTATTCAGCTGGATCTGGCATCAGCAGAAGGTATGAGTCCGGATGAGATCAGGGTTGAGGTCTTAGGTGCGAGACTTTGTTGGGCTGAGCCATCAGGTGTTATGATCAATAGTCATCGTCATGGATTTTCTGTGGATGGTATGGATATTTCTTCTGCCAAAAAAGCGATTACAAATTGGCTAGTCGATCATAAAAAAGGGGAAGTCTGTATTAACTACAAACTGAGGGACTGGTTATTTTCTCGCCAAAGGTATTGGGGTGAGCCATTTCCTATTCTACATTTAGAAGATGGTTCTAAAAGAATTTTAGATCCTGGAGAACTGCCTCTTTGTCCTCCTGTGATGACTGATTTTAAGCCAAGCTCGGACGGCAGAAGTCCTCTTGCTAAAGTCTCTGAGTGGGTTAGTATCGTAGATTTTAAGACAGGAAAAAAAGCGATGAGAGAAACCAATACCATGCCTCAATGGGCGGGATCATGTTGGTATTATCTGCGTTTTTGTGATCCGTCCAACGATGTCATGGCATGGGATCCAAATATTGAAAAATATTGGATGCCAGTCGATATGTATGTCGGTGGTGTAGAGCATGCAGTCCTTCACCTTTTATACGCCAGATTTTGGCATAAGGTTCTGTTTGATGCAGGTCTTGTAAGTACTATAGAACCTTTTCAAACTCTGAGGAACCAGGGGCTTGTCATCGCTAAAGCTTATCAAAGAGAAGGGGGCGGTTATGTTCCTCCTGAAGAGGTAATATCTGAAGCTAGTCAATATTTGCACATGGGAACGAGTGAGCCGTTATCGATGCAGGTTGAGAAAATGTCAAAATCCAAGCTCAATGGGGTGACGCCAGATGACATGGTGGAAGAATATGGGGCAGATGCCCTTCGTCTCTATGAAATGTTTATGGGTCCTTTTGATAAGGAAAAACTTTGGAATACTGATGCTGTCAATGGATGTAAACGGTTTTTAAACCGTGTCTATGATCTGATTTATTCTCATAAAGTATCGGATGAGGAATGCCAGGAGGCTTTAAAGCTCGGGTACAGGGTGGCTCACTTTGTCGAAAAAGATATAGAGGCTATGCAATACAATACTGCTATTGCTAAAATGATGGAATTTATGAATGCAATAACCCCTCTTGAAATCTATCCTAAGAAAGTGCTGAGGATGTTTATCCAAGCCCTCGCTCCTTTTGCTCCTCATATTGCAGAAGAGGCGTGGCAGCATCTAGGTGGCAAGGGGTCGATTGCTTATGCGCCGTATCCAGAAATCGATCCTTCCTATCTTGTTGATGATACTACCTTATACGTCGTTCAGGTCAACGGTAAGCTGCGTGGTAAGTGGGATCTTCCGAAGGATAAATCGGAGCAAGAAATTATGGAGTTCATTAAAGGGCAGCCTAATATCGTTAAACATTTAGGTGGAGGCACCATACAAAAAGTGGTGTTTGTTCCTAATAAGCTGATTAATATAGTGGTGTCGTTTGCTGATGTTTAGTTTTTTTTATGACTGCATACTTGCTCTACTTTCTCTATTAGCGCTGCCTTGGATTTTATGGCAGCGCTTTTTTTCTAACAGATATCAGAGGAGTCTTCTGCAAAGGCTCGGTCTAAAAAAAGTAGCCTTTTTCAAGACAGAGGCAGATAGAGTCGTTTGGATCCATGCTGTTTCTATGGGGGAAGTGCGTGCCTCCATCCCTCTGTATCAGAAAATACGAGCCACATATCCAGATGCTCGGATTGTAATTTCAACAATTACAGAAACAGGTCAAGATGAGGCAAAAAAAAGCATGCCTGATGCAGACCTGCATTTTTATATGCCAATAGATTTTTCTTGGGTAATGAAAAAACTCATCCGGCAGATTCAGCCTAATTTGGTCATCCTTATTGAAAGTGATTTTTGGTATCAGTTTTTATCTCAAGGGAAAAAATCAGGTGCTACAACGATCCTTGTTAATGGAAAGATCTCTGAGCGTTCTTTTATCCGTTTTAGTAAAATCCCTGGATTCTTTCGGAAGATTCTAGGATTCCTTGATCTTTTGTGTGTCCAGAATCAAGAATATCGATCCAGATTTGTATCTCTTGGAGCCGGGCCGGCTTCTGTCGCAGTAACCTGCAATATCAAGCTCGACACTCATATTAGAGCGCTTAATTCTTTAGAGAAACAATTATGGCGTAAAAGGCTTGGTTTGCAAGAGGGTGATTTTGTCGTTACAGTTGCATCGACTCATGAGGGGGAAGAGGAGCTGATTCTAAGCCAGATTTATCCTTTATGCCTTGCAAGGCCTAATGTAAAAATTTTGCTCGTTCCAAGACACCCTCACCGTTTTGGTGAGGTCAAGGCACTTTTGCAGACGAAAAAAATTCCTTATTTACCTTATTCAGCATCTGAATCACTAAAGGGGGCTGCGCCACAAGTGGTTTTAATCGATCAGATGGGAATACTTATCGATTGTTATCAGATGTCACAACTGTCTATTGTGGCTGGTAGTTTTATCGATAAGGTCGGTGGACATAATATCTGTGAGCCTATTGTCTTAGGTGTCCCGGTATTTTTTGGTCCTTTTATGTTTTCTCAAAAAGATCTGCGAGATCTATCTTTAAGTTTTCAAGCAGGAAAACAGATTCAGATTCAAGATCTGGGGCTTGCAGTCACTGCCTTTATGGACGATCTGGAAAGTAGATCCCGATATCTTAGGCAATGTGATCTGATGAGAGATAATATAAAAGGAGCCCTTGCAAAAACATGGCAGGCTTGTAATCCACTGATCAAAAATGCTTTTTCGAAAAAATAATAAAAGAATGCTTGGGATTAATCCAGCTTATATGATAGTCTCATAAATTCTTAACTAGCACACTTATCGCGGGGTGGAGCAGTGGTTAGCTCGTTGGGCTCATAACCCAAAGGCCGGAGGTTCGAATCCTTCCCCCGCTAATTTCTTAGAACGGCGGTATAGCTCAGTTGGTTAGAGCACTGGAATCATAATCCAGGTGTCGTTGGTTCAAGTCCGACTACCGCTATGCTTTTATATCTAGTCTTCTATTCAAGAATTCTTTTAGTTATCATCTGTTCTTTTCTTTCATAAAGACCTGTTTCTTGACCTGCATATTCCTTTTTAGGTTCCGGCAGAAAAGAATAGATCAATGATATAATAAACAAAATTGTAAAGATGCCGCAAAAGCATTTTGATGCTTGCGAGGTAAATTTAGAATCTCCTGCAAATCCGTATAAACCTAATATAATACTGATAATTAAAAATACTGTAGACCAAGTCAACATATAAATTACTTCCTTTTTTTTCTTTTATAAATTCAATTCAAAAAAGTCAAACTAGAATTTGATGTGGATTATATAAGAAGCAAAGAAATGATTTACAAACAGGCAGGGTAAAGAAAACAACTTGTATTCTGTTTTATTTTTTTAACATATTTGTTCGTTTTAAGTATTTATACCAAGTAGTGTGCGCATTATAAAGGGATAGCACTAGACCTTCTGCCCCTTGAAGAATTCCTCTTTTTAAAAAATAACTTTTGATAAAAGCCATCCAGCCGTGAAAAAGAGCGTTCCATACGCTAGAGCTTTTTAGGTCTGCCTTCTGCTTAGCGAATAGGGTGCTGTAGGTTTGCATTTTCTGCAGAAGATCACTAATTGCTCTATAGGGAGTATGGATCATTGGATGTTGTAGTTTTCTTTTTTTTAAGTGACTGCAAAGTAATTTTTCATGGACCTGGTCGAGACTAAATGAGCAGCTTTGTTTATTGTAAAGTCTGCACACCCAATCTGGATCCCAACCGCTACATGTGGTCATTCTTTTTCGATTGAAATAGTTATGTCTTTGTATTGAATACACTGTGTCTTTTTCCAGGGACAGGCTCAAGATTTCTTGGCGCAAGTCATCAGTTAGAATTTCATCGCTATCCAAAGATAAAATCCAGTCGTTTAATGCCAGAGAGGAAGCTGTGTTATGTGTGGGCCCAAATCCAATAAAAGATGTATGCGCGATTGTGACATGGAGAAATTGTTGGCATATAGCGACCGTGTCATCTGTCGATCCGGTATCGACCACTAAGACTTCATTGAAACCCTTGGTTGATAACAGGGTTGCCGCAATTGTTTCACTGGAGTTTTTTGCAAGTATAGTAATTGAAATATTTTCTTTCATGATGTAGTCACGTCGTACTGGTTTGGTATCTAGTATTTTATCTAAGAGGGAGAAAAAGAAAATCTCTTTTTAAAATTAAAAAATATTCAATCTATTTTTTTGTAAGGAATCTTTTTTTCTATGGGAGCATTTTTTTTTCTTTATATCCGAGTTTAGTGTATATTTGTGTTTGAAACTTAAGATCTATGAGGACACTATGACCTTCCGCCAGGGATTTACTTTTGACGACATCGCCCTTGTTCCCCAATTTAATAATGTCCCATCAAGAGCCGAGCCAATTCTGGAAACATGGCTTACAAAAAATCGTAAGATTGACATCCCTTTGCTATGTGCCAATATGGATACTTCAATTAGTGAAGAGTTAGCAGATATTTTAATTCACCGTGGATCTATCCCTATTTTTCATCGATTTACCCCTTTAGATGTCCAGCTACAGTGGGTAAAAAAATATGGCAAAAACACTTTTATTTCCTGTGGTATTTTAAAAATTGATGACACGCGTAAATTATTAGATGCAGGAGCTGCTGGGGTTTGCATCGATGTGGCCCATGGTCACTCTGATCGGATGTTTCAGTTCATCAGTGATTTGAAAAAGACCCATCCCAATCATGACGTAATTGCAGGGAATGTATGCACTCCAATGGCTTATCATGATCTTGTCAATGCTGGCGCCGATGCTGTGAAAGTAGGTGTGGGCCCAGGTGCTGCATGTACCACTAGAATGGTTACCGGATTTGGTGTTCCTCAATTTACTGCGATCTATGAATGCGCTAAAATTGCAGAAAAATTACGTGTCCCACTTATTGCCGACGGGGGAATCAGAACAAGTAGAGATGTGGTACTGGCTCTTGCTGCAGGCGCTAGCACCGTGATGTTAGGTAAACTGTTTGCTATGACTAAAGAAAGTGCGGCTCCCAAAAGAGAATGTTCTGCAGTAGGCTCTGGATGGGAAGGTAAGTTTAGGGGTCAGGCTAGTGCAGATTTCCAGAATGATTTCTATGGTGGCTTAAAAGAAAAAACGGTGGCTGAAGGAGTTGATTTTTGGGGTCCTTTGACAGGGACTGCAGAGGATTTAATTAATCAGCTTCTTGGAGGACTTCGTAGCGGTTTAACATACGGGGGAGCCAGAAGCATTAAAGAATTACAGAGAAAAGCAGAATTTATCGCTGTCTCTGGAAGTTATATGCAAGAGAGCAAGCCTCGTCCTGAAAAAAATAGCCCATAAGGAGCTAGTGCTGTGAGCTCAATAAAGAAGATTTTTGATCCTGTACACGGGTTTATTAAACTCAATGAGATAGAATCGTCTCTTGTGGATTCCAGCGTCTTTCAGCGTCTTCATTATATCCGTCAGCTGGGTGTGAGCTACTTGGTATACCCAGGAGCTACCCATACTCGCTTTGAACACTCTCTGGGAGTGATGCAGGTGGCTTCTCAGATTTTTGATCAGATTTCTTTGAAATATAGCCAGGGTCCTATCTTTGAAGATTGTGCATATTGGCGTCAGGTTATTAGAATCGCAGCTCTAACTCATGATTTAGGACATCTTCCCTTTTCCCATGTAGCAGAAAAACGGTTGCTCGGGCTTTGTGGTCATGAAGCATGGACGTTAAAAGTTTTAGAGAGTGATTTATTATCTGAGGTCTGGGATATGCTTGCAATCGCATATCCTGGCAGACCTGCCCGATCAGATGTCATTAAGGTCTCTATTGGAGAGGGCAAGCTTAAAGAGTTGCAACATCCTTTAAGTGTAGAGTCTTTTACAGATTGGGAGCAGGTGATGACGCAGGTTATCACAGGGGATTTTTTTGGTGCCGATCGGATTGAATATCTTTTAAGAGATTCTAGATGTACTGGACTATCATACGGGCTTTTTGATTACCATCAGCTGATTGAAATGTTACGAATTTTACCAGGTAAAGGTTCCTCTAAATTAGTCCTTGGGATTGAAGAGAATGGGATTGAATCGTGCGAGGCTCTTGTTTTAGCAAGACATTTTATGCATAAACGTGTCTATCAGTACCCATCGGTTAAGGCATATGGGTTTCATATGTCCCGTTTTATGCATTATCTATATGAAAAAGAATCTCCTTTGGAATCTCTTGCAACCTATTTAAGTTATACAGATAACACGATTTTAGTAGCTGCAGCGCAAGAGCTAAATAAGGGGGAAGCTGCCCATCCAGATAGTCTAGCTCTATTTAATCGATCCCTTCGCTATAGAGCGGTTCAACTAGAAACAAACAATGAGTCTGTATTAGAGAAGTTTATATTGTTAAAAGGATTACCCTCTGGACACGTTGAGTGGTGCCCTCAAGAGAAAAGTGCTAGGCGCAGTTGCTCTTTCCCTGTTTTACGCAAATCTGGGGATGTTATTGATGCAACTGAGTGCTCCCATCTTTTAGTGATCCCATCTTATGCTAGCTGGGTATATTTACCCTCAGATCATATCCAATCTTTTCATGAATTTATGTCTCAAAAATTAACTAACCAGGATGTAGCGTCTGTATGATGGGTATTTTAAAAAATCTGCAGGCTAAGCTCTCTTTGTTTTCTATAAAAGAGAAGTGGTTTCTTTTTGCCTCTATGTGTTGTAGTTATTTGATTTCATTAGATTATGCACTTGTGCGCCCCGTTAGTAATTCTTTATTTCTGCAAGCCTATGGAGCCAGCGCTCTTCCTTATGCATGGATGCTAAGTATACCCATGAATTTCCTTATTGTTGTTTTTTACAATAAGTTTATTCATAAAATGGGTTGTTTAAAGATGTTTTTATTGATTGCCTCTGTTATAGCCTTGGGCAATACAGCATCATCGATTTGGATCGGCAAAGGCTCACTCTTTCCATTTATTTTTTATATATGGAAAGATATTTACATCATGTTGATGTTTCAATTGCTCTGGTCTGTTATTCATTCCAATGTTCAGATCGCAAAGGCAAAATATCTTTATGGTGTGCTATTTGGCATCGGTGCAATCGGCGGTCTATCGGGTAGTTTATTGGCTAGTAAATATGCGATCCAGCTAGGATCGGAATCTCTTTTGCTTGGCACACTCCCTATTTATCTTCTTTTGGCTTGGAGCTATCATAAGCTGATCCAGTATAGTTCTTCTTTAGAGCTAGGCCAAGATTCAGATATGGAAACTGGTTCTTCAGTCAAAGAATCCCTTTTATTAATAGGTAGATCGAAGTTATTAAAAGGGATTGTTCTTATGGTGATTCTTATGCAGGTTACCTCCACCATTACAGACTTCCAATTTAACACCTATTTAGAACAGCTTTATCCATCAAAAGATTTGCGTACTGCTTATTTCAGTAAGTTGCTCGGTTGGGGTAATATCCTGACAATGAGCTTTCAGTTTATAGGGGTCTATGTACTTATCCGGTATCTGGGTAAATTAAAGACCCATCTCATGGTTCCTCTTGTCTTAGGATGCAATTGCCTAGCGTTTCTTTGTTACCCTGTTTTTGGTGTTATCTCTTATTCCTTTTTAACCATTAAATGTTTTGACTTTTCTTTATTCAATGTGATCAAAGAGATGCTCTATATTCCTTTGAAGCCGCAAGAAAAATTTAAAGCCAAGGCTTTGATTGATGTATTTATGTACCGAGGGGCCAAGATGTTTGCTTCCTTTTTTGTTATGCTTGTCCAACTCTGTGTAGCTAATTCAGCGGTTCCTTTATTGTCGTGGATTACTTGCATCCTTTGTTTTTTTTGGGTTTTTATTATCTTGTCTATTAAACAGAGTTATTCAGAAGCCCAAGATTCCAGCTTAAGACCTGTTTCATCTGATTCGTGACATAAACAGTCCGGTTTTTATAATTCTTATTTTTTATATTGATAAAAAATCTATTAAAAACTATTTGATAGACATATGATGTTATATGTTTATACCTATTGAATTATACCGAATGCAATTTTCAGGAGAGCCCGATGAAACGATGGAAATGGATTTTATTGCTTGCCCCATTCGCAGGCTATTGTGAACAAGGACCGGATGAATATGACGGCGAAATCGCTACACGCCCTAAAATTGTACAACGTCGTGTCGATGAAAGTAAGCATGCATCCAATTCAAAGGAAGAGGCAGCTTTTGAAGATCAGAATCACGATCAGTCAGCTACAATCGTTCAAAAGAACGATTCATCATCGAAGATTGAAAATAAAATCAACATGAAGGTTAGGCAAAAGCAGAAAGAGCTCGTTCAACAAGGATCATCTGAAAAAAAAGAAGATGGCCTTAAAGAAGCTGCTGTAGAAACTGAGATTGTTCATTTGGAGTCTGCAGGTTCCAACCAGGTATCAGATCTAAATCACGATTTAGCACCGGCCAGCTCTGAGATAGGGCAAAAGGCATCGAGTGTTTCTGTAGAAACAAGCTCTCAAGTAGATGATCATGGATCTTCTACGCTTGCCGCTGAGGTTTATGAAAATAATCAGCCAGTTCTATCGGCCATAGAACAGCTCGCTCCCAATGAGCAGTCTGTAGAAATTGTAGTAGAACAAAAAAAGGAAGGAAGCCTTGCTGATTTCGCAGAGCTTGCTGAGGTAGTTCAAGACAATCAAATCAAAGAATTATCGGTAGACCAGGGATTGGATGTTGTATCCTCTATTGATTCATCTTTGAGTGCCGATCAAGCCGCTTTACAACAAGGGTTAGTCTCTGATGAGATAGCCTCCTCTACTTTCCATACACCTTCTTCAATCGAGATGGACGGTCGCCAAGTTGCAGATAATATGCAATCTACCCAACCCGCCCCTACTAAACCGATGCCGAATAAACCCGGTGCTGTTCAAGGCCCAGTGGCCCCATCAGCTCCTGCCCAAACACCGGCTGCACCAAGTCCAGCCATCGAGTCTTCTGATTATCCAGGTGGAATAGACGCTCCTGCTAAAAAAGATGCTGCGGAACCATCATCTCCAAAGAAAATCAATACACCAGCAGCTCCAACACCCCCTAAGCCAGCACCAGCGCCTGCTAAGCCAGCACCAGCGCCTGCTAAGCCAGCACCAGCGCCTGCTAAGCCAGCACCAGCGCCCGCTAAGCCAGCACCAACGCCCGCTAAGCCAGCACCAGCGCCCGCTAAGCCAGCACCAGCGCCAAAGCCTCAGGCTCAAGGATCAGGTCAAAAACAGGGATCTTATAGTAAGTATAAGACCCGTTTAGACGCCGATGATTCTGTTGAAGAAAAGTTAGACTCAGTAAAAAAGAAGTCTAAAAAAAGACATAGTGGAAAAAGATCATCTGGTGGATAAAAGGCAATATTTATGATGTAAGGGGGATTCGGGTTTGAGGTTCTAGACTTAAGCTATCCCCCTGACATTGATTGTTTTGAAACACATGGAATCCAAGTCCTGCAATCATGGCTGCATTATCTAAACTAAGCCCAAGCGATGGAAAACATAGTTCGGTATCTGGTAGGGCTTGTTTCATCATCTCTTTAAGGTATAGGTTATTGCTAACACCGCCACCAAAATAGATTGCTTGGCAAGGGTAGTGCTTTAATGCCAGCTGACATTTTTGTATAATATCTGTAAATGCAGTCTGCTGAAAAGAGGCAGCGATATCTGCTTTTTCTTGATCCGAGAGGGTCATCTTTTTTTGGTCGCTTCCATTTTGTCCGTAAATCATATAGTAGACGTTTGTTTTGAGTCCGCTAAAGGAGAAATTAAAAGGGCGCTCTTTCACAACTCCCGCTTTGAACTTGTACTTTTTGGGATCACCTTTCAGAGCTAAGGTTTCAATTGCAGGACCGCCAGGATAGAGTAGTCCCAGCATAATAGCTACTTTATCAAAAGCCTCACCAATTGCATCATCGACAGTGGTTCCAATGAGTGTATATTTGCCAATTGCGTCAATCCAAACCAGGAAAGTATGTCCACCGGATACAACAACACCAAGAGCTGGTAGGATAGGGTCCTTCGATCCCATCATTGCAGCGTATAGATGAGCTTCTACGTGATTGATTCCTATAAACGGTTTATCCAACGCAATAGAAAGCCCTTTTGCTGCGTTAAGGCCGATTAATAAAGAACCTATTAGACCCGGTCCTTTTGCAACGGCAATAAGATCAATTTGGTCAATTGATATATTTGCATCAGATAAAGCTCTTTCAATAACAGCAGTTATGGCATTGATATGACTTCTCGAGGCGAGCTCGGGATAGACACCACCAAATGGCTCATGTAGGGCAGTTTGCGATGCGATCACATTCGATAGGATCGTGTTTCCATCTTTGACTATAGAGGCCGCGGTCTCATCACATGTGCTTTCTATTCCTAAAACAATCATAATTTTATCATTTTTTCTTCAACAATAACATAAAAAAAGAAAAATATCCATGACCAAATCCTTTGCTTAAGGTACTGATAATTTTCAATTGATTTAAAAAAGAGTTTGTTTCGGTAAAGTAAACAATCTGCTATCTGTTCTGATAGGATCTATTTCTCTATAAAAGCTGGTTTGTATGAATTACGGAATGTCTTTTTGGATTGGTTTTCATATATTTATTTTTTTCGTTCTCTATCTTGATCTTGTTTTCTTAAGTAAAAAAAAATCTACAGAAACGATCCGTTCGGCCATATTATGGAGTGGTTTTTGGATCGCTCTAGCTCTTTTATTTAATCTTTTCATCTATTTTACCTCGAATGCAGAAGATGCCTTATTGTTTTTTACAGGCTATGTTATTGAAAAATCCTTGAGTATCGACAATATTTTTGTATTTTTACTGATCTTTTCCTCTTTGCACATCGATATCGATAATCAAAGAAAAATTTTATATTGGGGGATTCTTGGCGCTCTTATCTTTAGGATGGGATTGATATTTATAGGGGTGTCGGTCCTTACTCAATACTACTTTATGTACTATTTATTCGGGGCATTTTTAGCTATAACAGGAATTCGTCTGTTTTTCGATGCCAAGCCAAGTCCCGGAATAGCATCAAACCCTGTTTATATTTTATGTCGGAAATTTCTTTCTATTTCCACAGATCCTACGGACCGTGGTTTTTTTGTTCGAAAAGAAGGTCGTTATTTTGTGACAGCAGCTTTTCTAGCCCTCATTCTTATTGAGACGGCAGATATCGTGTTTGCCCTTGATTCGATTCCAGCGATCTTGGCTATAACTACCAACCCTTTTATCGTTTATACATCGAATGTTTTTGCGATACTAGGTCTGAGGTCTCTATATTTTGTGCTAGCCCATTATCAAGAGCGATTATGCTATTTCGGATATGGTCTTGGAGCGATATTGGTATTTATTGGTGCCAAGATGTGCCTTGCCCCTCTATATGAGGTAGGGGTCGGGGCGACTTTAATCGTGATTAGTATTATTCTGTCTATCACTGTAGTGAGCTCTTTATATTATTCTCGTAAAAAATAAATATTGGCCGGCCTGTCCTACCCCTTTTATAATTTATAAGATGTGAAAAAATATACTCATGCATAAAACAGAATCCATCTTAAGCCGCTTTTCTAGTTGAATAAATGCCCATTTGATAAAACCGAGGCAAATCCGATAATTCGGTATATCTTAATCAGTTTCTTTATTCATTTTCATCTTCAAAAATATAGGTTTTTGGTAATCATTTTTCGTTAAACCTGTTTTATTTAGAGGTAAAATTAATTAAATATTATAAATTTAAAATTAATTTATAATTTAATTAATTATATAAATAAACGCAAGTATATGAATGCGTGATAAATACGTAAAATATTTAAATAATTAAATTATTAATAACGGTTTTTATTTATTTTAATTTCATTATTATTTCTATAAACTTTATTATATTATATTATTTTATTATATTTTATAATGTATTAAAACCAATAAAGAGGGATATTATGAATATATGTTTTCCATGGCTACAAAGACCATCAACTTTACAAGAATTTGCGCCAGCACAGACACCATTTGAGACAGTAGCTGTTAATCCAAGAACAGTCGATGTTAATGCGAGGGCTGTGGCTTGTGCGGCGTTGCGCGATGCTGAAAGAATGAGACAGGCATTTACACCCCGGGAATTAAGAGCAGATTCTTTAAGCACCAGTACTAGAAGCAACAGTTCGGAGTCAACATCATCACCTAGAACACCACCGCCAATAGAAGCCAGAACTAGACCATCGGATTCAGCAGCAGTATCTCGTCCAATCCCTATCCCTTATCGAACACCAGCAGGTGGAAAGTTTAGAGGAGAGGACGGATCAACTTTTAAAGAAGGAAATGTGTTCCATTACTTGACACGAGTAGAGCATGCAGCAAAGAGCGATGGGAGTAACCCAGAAAGCTACAAGGATTATACTCATTTACAAAACCAGCTAGTGGAACGCGGAGAGTATAAGCCTTGCCAATTAAATAGCTATAAAATGTAGGATCTGAAATAGGCCTTTTTAAGGCTCCATTTTAGCAATGATTCATATTGCAATGGGGCCTGATATTAATATGTAAGGAGCGAAGAGCTGACTTACCGACGCAAGCGCAATCTGCTGATAGATCGTACCACTCATCAAGGACTGAAGTTGATGTTCCAATCTGTTTAGATTAAAAACAGTCAAATTTTTCCCAATATTCTTTTTTATCATCTGTTATACATGACAACTTCATGACTTGGGTTCCATCAGTCAGTGATTTGTGGATACCCAAGATTTCTTTTTTATAAGCCTATCTATTTATAGGAATAAGCCCACCCTGTTTGTTAGGCTGTCTTCGATTTTTCATGCGTTAAACAGTAGTGAGATGACCGATCAAAAAATTTAAGAATCAGTCGGAGGGGTAGTTACGAGCTTTGGCAAAGATAAAAAACTTTAATCGAAAAAAGATAGGCGAGTTCCGCTTAGAATACCTAAGCTGTGAATCAGGCCTGCTATAGCACTTAGGTCTGTTAGGTCCCCCATATGACGTAAACAATCATTAATTACCGCATTTCTTTGATGAGGATTTAATTCAGCCACAGCACCAAAAACACTCGATACATAAGATGAGGTAACCTTATTTAAAGGCAGCGCCCTTATACCTTCGTTAATAATTGATCTCATTTCTTCTGGAGAAACTGCGGATCCCAATGGTAAAAAAAGGAATCCGACATGATTTCTGTTTTTAGCGATTTCCAATAATAATTCTTTATCGAGAACGATTTCTAAATCTTCAATCAGATGCAGACCTTTAGGTAGATCCCTTAAGGGATTGGATAAAACATTTAAGTGTATAAGCTCCCTAAGATTCTGAATTTCATTGGGTAATTCTATTAATAAATTATCCTCGATATTTAAATACGTCAGCCTATTAAGATCACCGATTTCTGCAGGAAGCTCTGTAAGATGATTTTCAGCCAATTCCGATCTTGTAAGATTGGTAAGTGCTCGAATTCCAGCAGTAAGCCGTTCCAGCCTGTTGTTTGAAATGTTTAAGGATTGAAGATTGGTAAGCAGTCCTATCCTTGCAGGTAACTCTGTTAAATGATTATTATTGAGGTCTAAGTGCTCTAGATGAGGAAGATCTTCGATGCCAGGTGGCAGCTCAGTTAAATCCAAACCCGATAAATCTAACGTGTTTTCAAATCCAATTGGATCGTGATAAAAAGCTAAAATTCGGTCAGCAGCTTCTAGTCTATTTGTATCTGCCCCAGCCTAAATATGTAAGGCGGCTATTTCAGGGAATGGATTTTGTGAAATGAAATATGCGCTTGCTCTACTTATGTAACCTGTTGTTATGTTCATGATAAAATCACCTAAATTAATTTTAGTTTTTTATTATAAAAGATAACATTTTATGAAAATAAATAAAAACTTAATGCAATTTTGCTATAAATTTAAAATTAATTTATTAATAAAAAATTGCATTATGAATATGATGATTGTTCAGCTACTTGACCTTCGGTGTTCAAAACCTAATATCAATATGCAGTTAGATCATAGCCTTGGGCGATTTTCTATCAATAATGGGTGAAAACACTCTACTCTTTGCTTCGTGTTCCACTGAGTTTTTGATAGACGCCAAGTGACACTAATAAAATCGAGAAAACGACCAGTAGTAAGATTGGATAGATTAGCTTTTCTATACTGGTTTTGGCCATTTGTAGGGTAAGGATTAGCCCTTCTAAAGCAAAGGCTGCTGCTATAATTAAGATTAAAGTGAGTAGGGCTCTGCGTTTTTCAACTAGTGGACGAGTTTCTTTACTGCGCAAGACCTCTTCTACAAGTAAATACCTAGCTACATCGGCCACTGCCACAGCAAACACGATATAGGCAACCTCATCCATCATACTATTAAGAAAAGTACCTGTTGTATTTCTTCCAGAGAGCAGGGTGAGTGTTACGATATCATATGTCGACCAGATAATAATTAAACAAGAAGTACCAAAGAGTATCATACTGACACAAACATAAGGCAGGTAGCTGAGGATATGAATTATAGATAGCGTTTTTTTATCATAACAGTCTCCCTTCTTTCTTTGGGATACAGGAGATCTCTATGATAAAAGCAAATTTTTTATTTTTTAAGACCAGATCCTGCGGCCAGATCACAGATCCATAGAGCCTTGTTACTGATTGTTCCGATCTTGACTATCGGGTAATCTATCGATGGTTTTTCATCTTTTAGAACAGATAGTAGAGTCTGTTTTTTCGCCTCTCCTAATACGTAGATTACAATGTGGGCTGCTTCATTGATGCAAGGATAGGTAAGAGTCATTCTCCATGTGTCTTTTTGGGGGATCCAGTTAGCACATACAGATTTCTTCTCTTCCGACAGAGCGGATGTATGGGGGAACAAAGAAGCTGTATGACCATCATCTCCCATCCCTAGCATGATATAATCGAAGGAACGGTTTTTTAGAACACGCCTCATGATTTCTTCGTAAAGGATAGCGTATCTTTCAGCATCTTCTTCAGCCTGCATTCTATGAATTTGGTCCTTAGGAATCGGCATCTTGGCAAATCCCTCTTCCATGGCCATACGGTAGTTGCTATCCATATGATCTGGGCCAACACTTCTTTCATCACTCCAAAAAAGATGGATTTTTGACCAGTCGATTTGTTCTTTAATCGGCCAGTGGGTCAGTTTATGGAAGATATTTTTTGGCGTCGATCCCCCCGATAGGGCAATACAAAATTTTCCGTGGGATTGGATTGCCTCTTCATAGGCTCTGAGTAGGTGATCCACACAAAAAGTAAGTGTTTGTTCGGTATCTCCAGGAATCACTACATCTCTTCTTGCATCCCAATTAAAGCTTTTGCCATGTGTAGTTAGCATACAGAGGAACCTTTGATTTCAGATAAGATAGTCAGAATTTCTCGATAATGCTCGCTTGTCCCTTTATGACAAATCTCTTTTACAAGAGATTGTCCTGATTCTCCTTTAGCAATCAGAAATTTGGTCGGTATATTGCACTCTATTGATGAGTGATAACAGCAAGAAATTTCATTGAGAGAAGAGAGGTTTCTTTCGAAATGAAACACTTCTTTATCAGCATCAGAAAGGTCTAGGGTAATAACAAGGCCCGGTGGCAGTTGCGTATGTCTTTGGGGTTCTATCAATACTTGAATCTGCTGTTGGCAAGAATTTTGATAGCAGAAGCTGGCTGTTTCATTTTTTTGACAAGAGCTGAGTAGTGTCCACTGAAGCCGGCACGCAAGCCATGCTTGTAGGTAAATCGATTGGATCCTTGTATGACAAAAAAATGGAGTTTCTTGCGCGTTATACATAATATGGATATTCTGGACTTTTTTTAACTTCTCCCAATTGCTCTTTTCACGAAACGCAGTAGTAAGAAGATCTCTCCAGCTTTCGAGGCGAGCCCAGTTTAAGTCAGCAATTTCACATTTAGACCTTTGTTGGATCGTTAGGATCGCTTTAGCAAATTCATGAAGATCCTTGGCTGTCTCTGAGTCGAAAATCAGGCGGGTGGCAATTTTTCCAAGCTCTTGGCGTAATAAGCTAGGTTCTGATGGATCCTCTGCCCAAAGAAGGAAAATTGGCAGGTCGGGAACGATGTGGGGCATAATCAGAAAGGGGACTTGGTATTCACTAACAGCCGTTGTAGAAATTTCAATAAAATCACAAGTTATATCGAATTCCCCTTGCTCTGCTGACATAATCGATACAGAGGTGGTTAACCCATCTTCTTTACTGTCCATATCAGAAGAAATAAAGAAAATACGAGCCGGGAATTTTTCGATAATTTTTTGTGTAATTTTTCTGATGTATTCATCTCTAGGGGATTTTCGAGAATAAAATATTAGATTAAAAAGAGAGGCTCTGACTTTGTTTTTATTTTCGAGGCCGCTCCATAAATTATTCAGCTCAGACTGAATTTTTTGAGGAGGTACAATATGAGATCCGCTCATTTATAATAGCCTCCATTTACGTCCATCATTCATGATTAGATCATCAGCTTCTTTAGGTCCCCAGCTTCCAGAGGGATAATTGGGGAAATCTTTCGGTGTATGATGCGCCCAAAAATCAAGTACAGGTGATAATAGATGCCATGAGCTAAATACTTCATCTTCTCTTGCAAAAAGGGTGTTGTCACCGTAGATACAATCTTGGATGAGTCTTTCATATGCTTCAGGAGGGGCCATACCGAAATACTTTCCATATCTAAAGTTCATCTTAACAGGTTGTATAAAAGTGCTGCTGCCGGGGACTTTGCAGTTAATTTTTAAAGAAGTCCCTTCATCTGGTTGAATCCTTAAGGTAAGGACGTTGGGTTCGTTTTTTTTGCCAGGGTGTTGAAACAGAACAGAAGGGGGGTCTTTAAAAAAGACGGAAATTTCAGTTCCTTTTTTAGGTAGTCGTTTTCCTCCTCTCAAATAAAAAGGGACCCCTGCCCAACGCCAGTTATCAATGTAGAGTTTAATTGCAAGGTAGGTTTCAACAGAAGACTGAGGATTGACGTTTTTTTCTTCTCGGTAGCCGATTGCAGGCGCTCCATTAACAAACCCAGGACCATACTGCCCTCTTACAACGGATCGTTCCATATCTAACTGTGATAGGGGGCGTATTGCTTGAAGGACTTTTACCTTTTCATCATGGATCGAGCTGGCTTCTAAGCTAACCGGAGGTTCCATCGCGACTAAAGATAGGACCTGCATCATATGATTTTGTAAGATGTCTCTTAAAAAACCCGCTTCTTCCCAGAATGCACCTCTGCTACCTATTCCAATATCTTCTGCAGCGGTAATTTGCACATGATCGATATATCTGTTATTCCAAAGGGACTCAAAAATCGAATTAGCAAAGCGAAAGACCAGGATATTTTGAACTGTTTCTTTTCCTAGATAGTGGTCGATACGGTAAATCTGATGTTCATCTAGATAATTTAATAGCTCATTTTGTAGTGCATGGGCCGAGGGGGTATCATGCCCGAACGGCTTTTCTATGATGAGCCGAGACCAAGAAGGTGATTTTTGATGCTCGTAGATCAGGTGGGCTTTATTGAGCTGCGCGCAAATCATCGTAAAAAAGCTCGGCTGGGTAGAGAGATAAAAGACCCTATTTCCCTTCGTGCCAAGCCGGGTATCTAAATCGCTTAAAAACTTGCTCAGCCCTTCATATCCTGCTTCATCATGGAATTCTGAAGTGTGGTAAAATAGCTGCTCTTTAAAAGTATTCCAAAGGGTTTCATCAATTGGTTTAATTCGAGAAAAAGAGTTGATCGCCTCTTTCATCTCTTGGCGGAATTGTTCATGTGTTTTTTCTCTTCGTGCAAATCCGACACATGCAAATTGAGCAGGCAGTTGTCCTTCTCTTGCAAGGTTATAAATGGCTGGAATGAGTTTTCTAGCTGTTAAATCACCGGTGGCACCAAAAATTACAAGTATACACGGTTCCATAAAACGAGAAGAGATGCCAGGTTCTTCTAAGGGATGAGGGGAATGCTTAGTCATATAAGGCTCTATCATTTTTTTTTGCGTTAACATAATCAAACACGAAGTGGTTTTAGAAGAAAAGAGGAATTTTTTTCTACAGAGTGGTCTGTTAAGTTGGGATAGTTTTAAAGCTGTTTCTTGTGAAAGGACTTTGCATCTAGGTAGTTCTGCAATATTAAAGTGGCAGCTAAAGTATCCATTCCTTGGGATCTTTGTTTTCGGGATCTATTATCTTCTTTCATAAGACGGTCGGCTTGCGCAGAGGTGAGCCGTTCATCCCATAAAAAAACAGGCAGATTAAATTCAGTCTCTAACAACTTGGCAAAAGCCTTAGCTTCGAGTGCCATTTCCCCTTCTTTACCGTTGAGTAATAGGGGCAGGCCCACAACCAAAGCTTCAAACGGACCACTCGGATCCGTTTTGATCTTCATGTTTTTTACCGCTTGGATCAGTTTTTTTTCTACTGGCATGACAAACGCCGGTGACACAATGATTTGTCTAGGATCTGTCATCGCCACACCAATGCGCGCTCTGCCGTAATCAAATCCAAGGAGTCTTGCCAAAATGATTACCTGTTGTTTTGATGTTTTAAGGCTGCTGCAATAAAATCTACAAACAGGGGGTGGGGCCTGGATGGTTTGGATTTAAATTCAGGATGAAACTGTACTCCTACCATCCAAGGGTGATCTTGAACTTCGACGATTTCACACAGGTTTGCATTTTCCATATACCCAGAGATCATAAGACCCTTTTCTTCGCATTGATCTTTATACAGATTGTTGAATTCAAATCGATGTCGATGACGCTCCGAGATGACAAGAGAGCCGTAGGCTTGATTTGCCTTGGAACCTTCTTTAAGGCGGCAGCTATAGGCACCCAGGCGCATCGTACCACCTAAATCTCGGACTCCTTTTTGCTCGCTCAGTAGCGAGATAATCGGATTTGATGTCTGTGGATCAATTTCAGTTGTATTGGCATCTTTAAGTCCAAGGACATGTCTTGCAAATTCTACGCACATCACTTGCATTCCAAGACATAAACCTAGGTAGGGAACTTTTTTTTCTCTACAAAATTTTGCTGTCATAATTTTACCCATCCAACCCCGTTCCCCAAAACCTCCAGGAACTAGGTATCCATCACAGCCTTTAATAGCTTCACTCACACAACCATTCTCAAGGACTTTTTCTGCTTCAAAGCGTCGGATTTCTATCGAGACATTATTGGCCAGTGCTCCGTGATATAGGGATTCAAAGACCGATTTATAAGCATCTTGATGCTGCAGGTATTTGCCCACAATCCCAATGACCACTTTTCCTTTTGGATTCATTAGGTTGTGTAGCATTTTTTTCCATTCGGATAGATCAATAGGTCCAAGATTAAGGTCGAGTAAATCACCAATTTTCCTATCTAGCCCTTGCTCATGCAGCATCAAAGGGACCTCATAGATGCTATCTTTGACATTTGGTTCATCGATGACAGATTCTTTAGGCACGCTGCAGAATAGACTGATTTTATCTTTGATTTCTTCATCCAGGCTTTCATTGCATCGGCATAAAATAATATCTGGAATAATCCCGATGCCTCGAAGGATTTGTACAGAGTGCTGAGTTGGCTTAGTTTTTACCTCACCCGCTGCTGTTAAAAAGGGGACGTAGGTAAGGTGGATATTGATGCAGTCCCGAGGTCTTTCATATCTAAATTGCCGAATTGCTTCAAAAAAGGGTAGTGATTCGATATCTCCAACTGTCCCGCCGATCTCGACGATAACGACCTCGACGCCAGATTCAGATTTCGATGCATGTAAAATTCTTTGTTTAATTTCATCTGTTACATGAGGGATTACCTGAACAGTTTTCCCAAGATAGTCACCCCTTCTTTCTCTTTTGATAACAGTATCATAAATTTGTCCTGAAGTGGCATTTGATGCCCTGGATAAAGGGGCATTTGCATATCGATAATAGTGGCCCAGATCTAGATCTGTTTCGGCGCCATCATCAGTCACATAGACTTCCCCATGCTGAAAAGGATTCATTGTTCCTGGGTCGACATTTAAATAAGGGTCTAGTTTAAGAAGTGCAACCTTAATACCTCGACCTTCTAAAAGCATGGCGATAGATGCAGATGTAAGGCCTTTACCTAGGGAGGAAACCACTCCTCCACTCATGAAGATATATTTTGTTTTCATAGGAATCACGGGTGTTAAAATGTCAATTGAGTAATTTTAAGTGCCTAGATCAAAAAGAGCAATCTTTAAAATACGCCCAATAGCTGAGGTGAAATAGAAAGTTTTTTTTATGATTTCTGACTAAAAACACAGACAGGTTGGATCTGTAGTTGCATGATGGTTTTAAACTAATTAAAGGGTAAAATTAATCAGCGAATCACACTGGATTGTTTTATTTTTTCTATGCAAAATCTTTAACTTATCTTATTTTATATACACATGTTAAGTTCCATTAATAAAAATATTTGGTTAAATTAGTCCTTAGGCTCTTTCTCAAAAAGAAAATATCGAGATATGAAAAAAAGAGAGGTTTTATGTGCATTGTAGTAGGGTCTGTGGTATCAGATTTAGGTGGTCGATTAGCGGATGCAATTGAAGGGGTGTCTTCTTTACCAGACAGAATTGTCTAGGTAGCCTTCGATTGTTTTAATCCAGTTTTTAAAGCGTCATCACGGGATGATCGTTCATTCTCTAGATGGGCTACCTCTACATTGGCTAATATTAAAAATCAAGGTATCTATTGCTGGACACTTGCTTATTCTTGCATTCAGCGTGTGGCTCGAGCGTTTGAGCGGTTCATACATCCAGAACTTGTCGCTGAACAAAGACAACCGCAACGATCGGCAGCTTTAAGCGCGGATGGAAGCGCGCTCCGGGATCAGGGAAATTTTGGAGGAAATCGAAGTTTGGTTTTTGCGGCTGTACTTCAAAATGGGAATGCGCTGCAGTATGCACACCGTGTGTTGCGACGGGACAAAGAGTTTGTTCTTGCGGCTGTCAGACAAACTCATGAGGCGTTACAATATGCGGCTATGACTTTACAAAGAGATCCAGAGGTGCTTGCTGCGCGCGATGCTCATTTACATATTGCACACAATGATGATTTACAATAACCACTTGTTGTAGATATACCCTAAAATGAGGTGATCTATAAAATGGGATAGAAAGGTACTCTTTGCGACTCGAGCTAGATCCGCTGTTTGTACCTAAAATAAAAAAGCTTTGAGATCATAGTTTTTCCGTAAAGAAGAATTAGAATTGGTGAAAAAATATATAAATCTATTTTTACCATTATATCGACGATTTCAGAAAGAAGCGATGTTGCCTGATTGTATCTGTTATGAATTAGATATTCCTGTTTTGACAAAAGAGATCGAAAAGGGGTATCTTCGATTTTTATATAGACAAAGGAAGTGTTTTATGCTCGATGAGATTAGCCCTTTACAGAACGCGCGCGCTTTATTTTCTTTATCTTTGCCAGATGTGTTAAAGGATCTGGACATGGTAAGCTTTAAGAAGGATGAAGTGTTTGTTAATCCTTCTATCGAGCCGTTATTTCCGCATCTATCGGGGGCTTCTGTACTCAAAGGAGAAAAGGGATCGAATATAAAATCACGTGCTATGCGTGTGGGTGTTGTTTTATCGGGAGGGCAGGCCGCCGGAGGACATAATGTAATTGCAGGGCTTTTTGATGGGCTCACGGCTTTGAATGGATCCTCGTCTTTAATCGGATTTTTAAACGGCCCCTCTGGTATTGTGCACGGAAAGTATAAAGAAATTTCTAGGGAACTGATCGCCTCCTACAGAAATCAGGGTGGCTTTGATTTACTTGGATCAGGGCGTACTAAGATAAAAACACAAGAACAGCTTGCATCGGCTTTATCACATACACGTGCTTTAAATTTAGACGGTATTATTTTTATCGGTGGTGATGATTCCAATACCAATGCGGCAATACTTGCTGAATATTTTCTAGCTCATGAATGCACAACCTGTGTGATTGGGGTTCCAAAAACCATTGATGGGGATCTGCAAAACCTCTTTGTTCCGATTTCATTTGGTTTTGATAGCGCCTGCAAAGTTTATTCTGAAATGATCGGCAATATCGCAAGAGATGCTCTTTCAGCGAAAAAATACTACCATTTTATTAAATTAATGGGTCGATCAGCCTCTCATATTACTCTGGAATGTGCGCTATCTACTCGGATTAACTTAGCTCTGATTGCCGAAGAAATCGCTCAAAAACAAATGACGTTTAAGGATCTGCTATCGGAAATCTGTGATATGATTTGCGAGCGATCCTATCGTGGTAAGGATTACGGTGTTATTTTGATCCCGGAAGGGCTTCTTGAGTTTATTCCAGAAATGAAGCGCTTAATTAATGAGCTTAATCTTTTGGTTGTCGGTAAACAAACTATTGCTCCCGATCAGATCCTTGCCTTATTAAGCATCACTGGAAGAGACTCTTTTTCTTCATTGCCAGAATCTATTCAAAAGCAATTGCTTTTAAGTAGAGATCCTCACGGAAATGTTCCATTATCCATGATTGAAACGGATAAACTTATTTGTCAGGCTGTAGAAGATGAGCTGATGATTCGCAGGTCAGCGGGGTTATACCAAGGTAATTTTCAGGCGGTTGATCATTTTTTCGGTTACGAAGGAAGGTCTGGGATCCCGTCGAATTTCGATGCTCATTATTGCCAGGCTTTAGGTTTTGTAGCAGCTTTGCTGCTGAGGGACAAAGTCACAGGTTACATGTGCTTTATATCGGGATTGCAACATCCGATATCCGATTGGGAAATTGGGGGAGTGCCTTTAATCAGTTTAATGCAGATTGAGTTGCGCCACGGCAAGCAACAGCCGGTGATCAAAAAAACACTAGTAGATCTAGAGGGACAGCCTTTTCAAGTCTATGCGGGGAAAAGGGGGGAGTGGAAGTACTCAGATGCATATTGCTATCCAGGGCCTACCCAATATTATGGTCCAGACACCATCTCGTTATCGATTCCAATAACTATCAAATTAAGGGGCTGATAGCTCATTTATAAAGCATTTATTTTTTGTGTTTTCTTTATTTAAATAAGTCTTTATGTTGGCGATTTATGCTTGTGGAAAATAAGGAGAGTCTGTCTATGTCCTCAAAACATCTCCCTCTGCGAGAGGATGGGCGATTCATAAATCCCCATGCTAAAGCTATCCGTAGGAGTTTTTGGGATGTTTTTCTTTGGAAAATGGGTTTTTATAATGACCCGATCCCGAAGGAAAATCCACCAGCTGACTTTGTTTTTCCAATCCCTATGGACCATTCTCCCTCAAAGCAAGCAGCTGCTCAATTCATCAATCATAGCACCTATTTGATACAGGCAATGGGTCTTACATTTCTTACCGATCCTATCTGGGGTAAACGATGTTCCCCTTTTTCATTTATAGGACCAAAAAGAGGCATTGAACCTGGTATACCTCTAGAATCTCTTGAAAAAGTCGATGTTGTCCTCATTAGTCATAATCACTATGATCACTTAGATAAAAAAACTGTTCAGCGATTACACAAGCTGCATCCATCAATTACCTGGTTTGTTCCTTTAGGGATAAAAAAATGGTTCGATTACTTGGGTATTAAAAAGGTTATTGAACTTTCTTGGTGGGAGGAGTTTTCTTTTCGGGTAGCTGATATTGAGATCACCTGTACCTCGACTCCCACTCAGCATTTTTCTGGCAGAAGCCTTGCGGATTTCAATAAAACTTTATGGTGTGGTTGGGTCGTCCATGCCCGGCAACAACACGAAATAAAACGTTTTTATTTTGTGGGAGACACAGGTTATAATCCTTATGATTTTAAAGCTGTCGGTGCAGTTTTTGGGTCAATGGATTTAACCCTTATTCCGATCGGTTGTTATAGCCCCCGGGTGTTTATGGCTCCTGTACATACCGATCCGCTCGATGCTATCACAATTCATAAAGAGGTCGGATCTAAACTCAGCCTTGGTATGCACTGGGGTACGTTTGCTTTAGCTGATGAAGGGCCATCAAGCCCTCCATATCACCTATTTTGTGAAATGAAAAAGCAGGGTATCGACCTCACTACCTTTTTAGCCCCCATGCCAGGAGATCGAGTTGGTTGGTGATTTGCCGAAGATGTTTTTCGTCTTTGTTAAGACCTTAGTTTGGGAGTATTTTGAAGAACGTCGGGTTCGCGCGCAGTTTTACCAAAACCATTCTTTTAAAAAAGCAGACCAATATCTCAAGAAGATTTACAAGTTTCAATCTCCCTTTCGAGTATCGAAAAAATTTCTTATTAGAAAAGGGGTAAAAGATGTCCATTGTTATGGTGAAACCCCATTAACTACCCTGAACTTAATTGCTCAAAAAGTAAATATTAAAGCGACAGATCACATCCTTGAGCTTGGCTGCGGTCGAGGTAGGTCTTTATTTTTTCTAGCATCGATGTATGGATGCCGGGTCTCGGGGGTAGAATGGATTCCAGAATTTGTATTAAATAGCCTAAGTGTAGCAAGGGGCTGTCGTGATTTATCCCTTTCGTTTTACTTAGCCAATATGGCTGAGTTCCCCCTTGATGGACCCTCTATTATTTATCTATATGGCACATGTTTATCTGAGGATCTGATCTTGTCTTTAGGTGCAAACATGAGTCGATTGCCGCCTCATGTGAAAATTATAACGGTTAGTTATCCCTTATCTGATTACCACCCCAACTCTTTTACGATTATTGATCAATTTTCTGTCCAATTTAACTGGGGACAGGCTGATGTATTTATTCAAAATTCCACTGCTTCAATGTGTTAAGTTTATTTTTTAAAAAGCATTTAATAAAATCCTCTTCTTTGCTTAAAATGGTCTTAATAAAATTTTTACTTAACATTTAGGTAGACCAATGATGTCTTTAGCAGCGGCAGGTATGACCCCCCCATCTTCTGTAGGGGATTATTCTTGTAAGAAATGTATCGGTGATTCTGTGTTTGGTACTGGCTATGCGGTTTCTTTAACTGGAATAGGGATTGGTTTATTTAATGCAAGTCCAACCATGGCCATGGTGAGTTTGTTTAATTGTCTAATAGGTGGTGCTGGACATTTTTTATGGCGAGGTTTAGCGGGCATCGATGCTTCAGGGGAAGTTAACGAAGCTGCCGACATAGCTCTTCAGGCAGCTGGCAAAGTAACCGATGCGACTGTTCAAGGAGTTGAAATAGCAAGAAAGGTGTCTACCGCCTCAAGGGAAGTTTTTGAGGGAGTCGGTAAGATGCAAGCAGTTATCGATTCAACTCGAGCCGACGAGGTTGGGAAATCTGCAGAGGAGATTAAAGAGCTCTCCGATCATATCTTCTCTCATAACGGAACGATGAAAGAACAGTTAGATGGCCTTAAAGGTGTACTTAAGCCGTTAATGGGTTTTTCAGACTCATTACAGAAAATACTCGCTGATATTCGCAGAGGGGCACGTCTGGAAGAAGCAACTCTTGCTGAATTAAAAATCATCGACAAACAATTTGATAAAGCCAGAGCACATATGGAAGCAAATCTAGACAGACAGGCTAAGGGGATTACAAGAGAGATGAATGCGTTTTCAGAAGCAGCTGTTGCTACCCTTGCTCTTATAAGAGATAATAACCAGGTATTATTACGTATGCTTAGTGAGAAAAATGCAGAATTAGAACGATCATTGCAGGGATTAACACTTGTTGCAAACAGAGTTGATGAATCTCATGAAGATAGAGCGAGTTTGATAGAGAGAATGGATGCTCTAGAACAAACAAATCTCGCTTTGCATCGTGAACTTGATTCTGTTCTTACTAGGGTGTCTGAGGAAAGGCAAGGATGGGACTTAAACCATGAAGTAACCCAGGCTCAGTTAGGGCAGACAGAAGAATCTATACAGGCACAGCAGGAGAGACTTGCTTCTTTTATATCAACTTTGTCAAGAATTTCAATAGATTTTAAGGCTCCTGCTTCACATTTAGAGATGGAACGAGATCAAACTTTGTAATTAAGAAGAAAGATTCAATCGGAGGAATATATGGCGATACAAGGTGGAACAACGTTAACTACGCATGGACAATCAAGCGTTAGCATAGGTAGCGGCGCTCTTGCTATAACGGATCCGGCTAAGGCATCTAGTGATCCCTCCGCTCAAGCCAGCTCTTCCTTATCAGGACGTGCGGTAATGGACTGGACACACTGGATAATGATTGGGGGTGCAATCGGTGGTTTTGCTGGAGCAGCTGGGTCTGCAATGATTTCGAATACGATCGGATCGGTGGCCTTCGGTGCACTTGGATTGATTTCTGTGATTGGTTTTACTATTGCTCAAAGGGCTGCAGAAGCTATACAGTTGGAAGACTCTATTAACCATCTCAAGCAGCATCAAGCTGTTTTAATCTCACAAACAAAAAAAATGGAGGCTGCTGAAAAGAGTATCAACCATGAAAATGAGGGGCTTTTTCACCAGATCTCTGATTTAACCGGAAAAATGGAAAAATTAAAACAAGATCGGGAACACCTTGGTCAAGCATATGGTAATCTTCAAAAAGCATCTGCCGAAGTAAATAAAACAAATACCGCTTTTGGACAGAATTTAGAAAAATTTCCCCGCTTGCTTCATGACCTTAAACGACACGTCGATTCCTCTCAGGTGCATATCAAAGAATGTAAAGAGGTTGCTGGAATGTTTAGTGGTCATGTTGAGCGTTTGAACGGTTTTGCTGAACAATCGCATGATCTGTTAGAGAAGGCTCGCAAGGTAGTCTATCCGTTTACTACGGATAACATTTCTCAGTCTCAGCTGGTTGTCTTAAATCAGGTTACTGAAATCTCTGCTTCCATTTGCGGGCTATTGGCTGATGAGAAAGCGCAGACAAAAGAGACCTTAAGTTCTTGCGCTCAACAGTGTGATAAGATGGATACTTCAGTTCGCTCGATGGATGAGATGCGAGGGCAGTTGCAGACAATATCAGATGGTTTATCAGCTAAGATGGGGAAAATGGATCACCGCTCTTCAGAAGCAGCAAAAGAACATCTAGGTTTAAATGCCTTAATCGCAAGGTTATCTGAAGTATGCGAGAATTTGAATAGGGCCCGCATTGCTTTACAAGAAAAAATGAGCGCTTCTGGGGTAGATAACCAGAAAGCGTGGGCCTCGATTGGGGATGTGGCAGCCGAAGCTGATAGAGCGTTGGAGGCAAAAGCAAGGACCTTAAAACAATTAGGATCGGATTTGGACAGAAGAGAAAAAGCATTAGCCGGACGAGAGCTCCTCATTCAGACTCAAAGTAATTTATTTGTAAATTGGTGCGTCCCTATTGTCGATTTCTTTTTGTCTTTAAGATTATTTGGATGGGTAAGGTAGCCCCGATTGTCCATTTAGTAAGAAAAGGGATCACTCCCTTTTTTTACCTAGATTCTTCGATCCTTAAGGGAAATGATTTTTTTAACATATAGAGACGGTGTCTTGATGTGTACGGTAGTCATTCGTGGGTCTTTTTCTTCATCTAGTCCGCTTGTGCACAGGTTTTGTCAAAGCTTGTCCCTCTGTCAACGTGTAGCCCAAAGAGTCCTATGTGATAGGCAGGATAGGCAGATTGATGTATATAATTGGTCGATAAAAAAAATCACTTTTCTGGCAGTTGGTTCTATTATTGTTATAAGCTGTCTAACACTTCCGAGATTTATGTCTTTGTATCCATTCAATATAGTAGCTGGATGTGTGGCAACTGCTGCGGTAGTGTACCGTTTGACATCAGATTATCTATCATCAACAGATGGAGAGCCTGTTTTAGAACAAAGTGCTATACCAGATTCAGGTGCTGGGGCAGAGCTTGCACCATCAGCGTCGATTAGAGATTTACAGAGGAGTCCGGCACTCGAGGAGGATGTTGAGAAAGTATCTGATGCTGCAAGACTCATGGAATTATTTATCAGCTCTTGGGATCCTCAATTAAGCGATTTTTCTTTTTCTTCTTCTTTTGATCCCCAAGCGTTCGTAGATAAGCTAGATGCTTATTTTGCAACATTTGGTCCTGGCAGCTTTTATAATCCAGAACAGCATTTCGGGCGTGTTGAAAAATTTGATCTGGATCCTGATGAAAATCCTCATATCTATGTCCGAGCAGATCTGCATGGCGATTTAAAAAGCTTCATCGCAAATCTTAGTCGTTTGCAGCAGCTGAATTTACTAACCTCAGATTATCGATGTGATGAAGGGACTCATTTAGTGTTCTTAGGCGATTATTGTGATCGTGGAGTGTATGGGACAGAAATTCTTGAACTGCTTATTGCATTAAAAATAGAAAATCCCAATCAAGTACATCTTATTCGAGGCAATCATGAGAATGCAGCAATGAATCTGACCCACTCCCAAAGCGATACACGATTACAAACGATTGTATGGCATACAGATTGGAAGGAGTCGCTAGATCGGTTTTATAAGACGATGCCTCTGAGTATTTATTTTTCATTGCAGGTAGAGGGTAAACGAGAATATATCCAATGCGCCCATGGTCTTTTTGAAGTGACAACTGATCCCGCGCCCCTATTAGATAATCCAGCACCGTACGGGTATTTACATGTTTGTAAACACAGATCTTTTAGTGATAGGATTACAGCGATCGCAGATGATGATCAATCTTCTATGGCAACCGCTGCGCGCAGACTTCAGGCAATAGTTCCCCAGGTTTTATCAGAATCTTTAAGCGATCTAACCGCTTATAATTGGGGTGATGTAAGCCCTGGATTCTCCCGGATTGGAGACTTAGGTTCCAGGCATTATGCCTTAGGAGCTGCTGATATACGCAAATATTTCGATCTTAGCAGCACTCTGCACCGGGTCAGCCTATTGATCCGTGGACATCAACATCGATACAGCCTTTTGCAGGATGAAGATGAAGGTAGAGTCCTTGTGGCCACTTTACCTGTGGGGATCGACTCTCCTTATAAGAATCATCCAGACTTTCAGGGGGAGCCAGACTGTGCATACATTATGAAGCCAGCGGATACGGTAGATAAGTGGCAAAAGTATCTGTTATTGCGTTTTGCAGGTGAAGAGGATACTAGACTCACAGATGGAGTCTCATTAACGAGTAATGCTATGTAAGGACTATAATTGATAGAATACAGAGCTTACTTGTTTCGAGGACTGTAACCAAGTGCCTTGTATGCTTCTTCGGTAGGTAATAGTGCAAAGCTTTTTTCAAGGTCGGCCTGGCCGTTCATACGCATACGTTGCTTTAGCAGTCCCCGTTGTAGATAATATTCAAAGTAATTGGGGTTGCAGTCGATTGCTTTATCAAAAGCTTGTAGGGCTTCTTTGTATCTGCGTTGCATAATGAGCGCCTTGCCTTGTAAATTATAAAAATGACCTTCGGCAGGTTCTATATTGATCGCAATATTTGCTTGATCAAGTGCTGAGTGGGAATCATTTCTATATAAAAACTTATATCCTCTTTCCATTGCATCGTAACCTGTAGCTGTTTTTTTGAGATGCTTGATTGCTTTTTTATATTCTTTTTCCCCTATATATCCCCCTTGGGGGTATTGATCTACGCTCATCTGGTTGGCCACAACTCTTTCTTCAGATGGGGGGTGGGTTGCAAATAGCCCTTCCATCCAATCGATGTCTCTTTGCTCATCTAACCTGACAAACATCTCTTGTAGCGTGACAGACGCCTGAGGATCATAGCCTGCTTTTTGCATATATTTAATGCCGTACTTATCAGCTTCTAGCTC
>CAMCLJ010000014.1 GCA_945875745.1 Chlamydia trachomatis | reverse complement strand
TTGCATTCAACAACTTCAAAGATAGTTATAAGAAAAATTTGCGAAAGCCATAGCGGTATTTCCGATATTCAAGGTAGAACGTTTCTTCGTGAACATACTTTAGATCCCTGTGTTCGCTCCGCGTTTCGATCGGCCTTTAATGAATTAATCGATGAAGTGCGAGAGTATCGTGGATTTGAACTACTGAAGATATCGATTGCCATTCAGAATGTGTGGGAAGTGATCCACGCAGGTTTTGCCACCCTTACCTTTAGGCAAGCTTTAGCACCTGCTCGAGCTTAGTATGGTTTAAGCTTGAATTGATCATCTTTCTATACCGGGCTATAATCGTCAGGTCTTGATAAATCAAGACAATTATATCATTGCTCAATACTTAATGCTTGGTAAGCTATTTATCGAAGAAACTCTTGAAAATACCCTTCTTTACTACTAGTGATTAGTAGGAACATCCGAGGCCCCCGAATCGGGGATAATCACACCGCAAGACACAATATATTTAATAGCATCTTCTGGCTTCATATCGATAGAGACCAGCTCATGCTCTTCAAACATCATTAAAAAGCCAGTGGTTGGATTGGGGGTAGTGGGTACAAGAACTGAGATGAGCTTTTTACCTGTTCTCTGGCAGCAGGTAGGGGGGGATTCTCTTGCAATCAGTCCAATCACAAAGACACCAGGCCTAGGAAATGGGACCATAACCACTTTTTGAAAGCTTTTTTTATCTGACACGAAAAGGGTTTTAATTAGATCCTGAGATGTTTTATACACTGTGCTAATTAAAGGGATTTTACTCAGAATTTTATCGGTAAATGAAATGAGTGAATTGAGTAAAAACCATCTAGCTAAGCAACCAAGACCCAAGGTACATAGAAAAAGGGCCAGTAAAATCAGGATGCGGCTAATATAGCCGACCACTTGATCTTCTGAAAAAATAAAAACACCATCTTGGATAGCTGGAATATGTTTGAGTATACTTGCAACAAAATCTATAAAAGGTGCTGTAAAAAAATTAACTAAGAAAAGGAACACAGCAACAGTAACTGCAAGGGGCAGCAAAATAACTAGGCCTGTAATAAAATATTTTTTCATTTTACGTTCCTTATCTTTCTATTTATTTGCGCTTTTTTTTATGTTTCGAGAGTCTTTTTTTTTTCATATGAGGGCGAGGGGCTTTTTCTTTTCTTCGTCCGATGATTTCCCATTTCGCTTCTTGCAGGATAAAGTCCACAGACAAAAGCTGCACTGCAATTTTGTCCCCAATACCGTGTCTTTTTCCTGTTCTCTCTCCTATAAGAGCATTTTGTCTATGTTCGAAAATAAAATAATCATCTTCTAGCTCCGAGATATGAAGAAATCCTTCGATAGAATAAGGTGGGATTTCAAAATATACTCCAAAACCTTTGACTTTTGTTATGGTTCCTTCGAAAATTCGGCTTGGGTCCTCGTCGTAGTATCGTTTCAGTAACCGGAGTTTTTTAAGTGTTTTCACACTCATTTCAGCCTTAAAGCTTAGCCGCTCCCTTTCAGAGCATTCCAGCGCTATGAGCTCGAAATTAGTGGCCATGTCCTGCTCGTTAAATAACAACCGCTGAATCACAAGGTCTGGATATCTTCGGATAGGACTTGTGAAATGGCAGTAATATTCTAGAGCCAGGCCAAAGTGTCCTATGTTGTCTGGTGAGTAAGAGGCAAGCTTCATGCTCCTAATAAACGCAATAGCTAGCTGAGTTGCAAAATCACTACCTTTAACTTTTTCAAATAATTGCTGCAGATCTTTTGTACTTGTACTGTCTTGTAGAGGGAATCCAAGGGATCGGGCCAGAATTCCAAAATCTTCGAGGTTATCAGCAGCGGGATCTTCATGGATCCTGTATAAAACTGGTTTGTTTTGATCTGCCAGTGACTTAGCTACCACTTCATTTGCTTTGAGCATAAACTCTTCTACGAGCTGGTGCGATATGTCATATTCGACAATTTTAAAGCCGGTGGGAATCCCTTGCTCATCAATTTGTAAGACAACTTCTGGAAGGGCAAAATCGATGCTTCCTCGAGAGTAGCGTTGTTTTTTAAGTAATAGGCACAGCTCTTGCATTAGCGTTAGAGTTGGACCGTGGCAATGTTGTTTTTTGCCATCTAAAATTTCTTTAGCCTGCTCGTAGGTAAACCTGGTTTGACTGAAGATCACCGATCGTTTGATTTGGTGGGAGGTTAAGACGCCTTCCAGATCAAAGCGCATAAGGACAGAAATACATAACCTTTCTGTGTTAGGACGCAGGCTGCATAGATGGTTCGATAGCTCTTCTGGTATCATAGGGATACATTTACCTGGGAAATATGTAGAGTTGCCTCTTAATAAAGCTTCTCGATCCAGTGCTGAGCCTTGTGGGACATAATGGGCGACATCAGCTATATGCACCATCAGCTGATAGCCTGTTTTGTCTTTGGATAAAGACAGAGCGTCATCGAAATCTTTAGCAGTTTCAGGATCAATGGTAAAAGTTTCTGTCTGAGTCAGATCCAGTCTATTTTGTTTTTCTAAAGGGCTAATATCTGATCCGTATTCCTTAGCTTGAGATAGCGCGTTTGATGGGAACTGATTCCTTAAGGAAAACTCTTCGACTGCCGCAGGGATATCTAAAGAAGGATTGGAAATATGGCCAATCACGTGAGAAATTTCGCAAACGGGGGCTTTATTTTGCCCTCCCCATTCAAGAACTTTTAAAATGATTCTATCGCCTATTTGTACTGGGAATTGTTCGGAGGGGATCACCTCAGCGGGGCGTTGTGATCCAAATAAAGGGATGAAAGCGAGCATTCTTTTGCCTTCCTCGATCAAACGGATGACTCCAGCTAAGTGAGACCTACTTCGTTTAATGATTGTAAGGACTTTTCCTTCAGGTCCCTTATCTTTTTTAGATGAGGGAAATACCGCAATTTCAACGATATCCCCATCGACTGCATTTTCTGTCAGGTGTTTTGGGATAAATACATCTTCGGTAAGAAGGGATGCAGCATCAGGTATAACAAACCCAAAACCTCTAGGGTGCATCCGTAATACCCCAGTGGTAGTAGGTGGTGATGATGTTATTTCTTTAGCAATTAGCTGTAGCTTTTTCTTAATGAGCTCGATTGTGCCTTCAGTGATTTTTTCTTGCAAAAGCTCTTTAGCAACTACAGATTCTTTACCGGATAGCTCGAGGGATTCTAATAGGCTGGTTTGACTTAATGGAATGTAATCGGGATTGCTTAGAAAACTATCGATTTTGCGCTTGATTTCTTCTTTTAAGGCATCGGAAATAATTGATCTTTTTTTCGTTGTTGTCGTGGTTTTTTTTGTGCTTGGTATTTTTTTTGTCATTCAGCCTATCGTGTGTTTTAGGTATCCTTAGGATCTTAACCGCTATTATACTAGATGTAGAACATAAGAAAGTATGAGAATCGGTATAGATCGGGGGGCTTTGTCTACATATTCCTGTATTCTGCCAGTATAGAATTAGTGTTTTATTGCGAAAGAAGATTTTGCTGTTCTTTTTTCAAAAATCTCTGCTATTCTTCTGTAATTCTATTTGATAATACCGAGCATATAATAATTAAAGAGATGAAGTATAGGAGATTTTTTAGACTCCCATGGACAAGGGGGAAATATAAATAAGGATACTTATTGTATTTGATCTGATCATTACTAGCGTAAATATCGTTTGTCTTGTTCTTTTATTCAGACCCTTCAGTGATTGGGATTGAATTAAATAATCCTGTATCTGTATTTTTTATGGGCATTATATTTTTTTTATCAATTGATTAATACAAGGAGGCCCATGTGACAGTCAACGCCCAAACACAATATCCAAGCTCAACGGTATTTCTTCGGATCCTAGCGTGTTGCTCTCCTATGGGATGTTTGATCATTGGTGGATTAGCTCGCAAAGCTGAAATGATCTCAAAGGCAGGGTTCATTGCTTTGGGTCTATTAAGCCTGGGTGTTATTTCCAAAGTCGCGGCAAATAGGATCTGTTTATCAACCCTACGTATTACCCCATATACTGAAGAAAACGAGGAACGCTTACAGGTTTTAATCCACGGACCAGATTATCAACCGCCACAACCATAAAAGGATAATTATTTAATAGGGTTGCGCTGAAAGCTCAGCAGGGTATTAGACATCAGCATAGCAATCGTCATAGGTCCTACCCCCCCAGGTACTGGTGTGATCGCATGGCATTTGGGGGTAACACTTGCAAAATCCACATCACCTACAATCTCATGTTTGCAAGATGCCGTCTTGACTCTATTGATCCCTACATCAATGACACAGGCTCCTTCTCGGACCATATTTTCTTTAATGAAATGAGCCTTTCCAATTGCTGCAACTAAAATATCAGCCGATCTGCAGATCTCTGCTAAATGTTGCGACATACTATGAGCAATGGTGACTGTAGCATTGCAATCATTGGATTTTTGCATAAGAAGAGCAGCCAAGGGTTTGCCCACAATTGCGCTGCGCCCAACAATTACTACATGTTTGCCCGCAATGGGAATCGAGCTATGGGTTAGCAGCATATGTATTCCAAGAGGAGTGCAAGGACAGAAACAATCGGGATTGCCGATTAATAAATTCCCCATATTCATAGGATGAAATCCATCGACATCTTTCATCGGATCGATTGCCTGGATAATTGCTTGGGCGCTGATATGCTCAGGAAGAGGCATTTGCACTAAGATCCCATCGATATTGGGGTCCTGATTATATTTGCGAATTTTCTCTAGAAGGCCCTGTTGTGTAGTATCGATCGGAAGGTGATCATCAAAAGATAGAATGCCTAGTTCCTGACATTTTTTCTTTTTCATTCCAATATAGATTTTTGATGCAGAATGATCTCCTACGAGAATGACCACAAGCCCTGGTTTACGTCCGGGGATCTGAGATATCGTATTAGCTATTTTCTCTTCGATCTGTGATGCAATTTTTTTTCCATCGATCAAGCGTGTCATAATCCTTCCTGCAATACTTGTTTCATCTGCTGGTGTAATAGCCCATTGCTTGCAAGAACAGAGCTCTTGCTCTGATAATGCCGGGTATTTCCATTGTAATCGGTGAGGCTGCCTCCTGCCTCTTGCAGTATCAGCTGACCTGCTGCTATATCCCAAGGCTCTAAAGAAGCTTCCCAGTAAGCATCAAAGCGGCCAGCGGCTGTATACGCAAGATCTATTGCTGCAGAGCCTAGACGGCGAACGGGCAGGCCCTTATGTAATATCCTAGAGAGTTGATCAATGCAACGCATTGGGTTTTCATCCACATTATAAGGAAATCCTGTGGCTAGAATCGCATTTTCTAGGTTGTCTGTTTTAGAGACCTGTAAACGTTTGTCGTTTAAAAAAGAGCCTTGATCTTTTTGTGCTGTAAATAGCTCTTTGGTAATAGGTTGATAGATGACACCACATACGATATCCCCCTTTACTGCAACAGCAATACTAATACTAAAAATAGGTATCCCATGAGCAAAATTGACAGTTCCATCAAGAGGGTCAATCACCCAGGTTATATCTGAAGACAGATCATTTAAGCCCCCTTCTTCAGCAAGGATGGTGTGGCTCGGAAACTCTTTTTTAATTTTTGAGGTAATTAGATATTCAGAAGACTTGTCATAGGCAGTAACAAGGTTATGTTTTCCAGGTTTGGAGCTAATCATATAGGAGGTTTGAAATCCTTCGATGAGTTCATCAGCTGCAAGCATTGCGCAATCAGTTGCAACTAATAAGTAATGAGCTATCTCTGATGTCATATACTAGCATCTTCTTGTTTTTTAAACCTTTCTTTCCATTTTCCAGATCGCACATATAAGTACATGCGCATAGGCAGACTAAAACATAGTAATGCATATAAAGCATCTAAAATAGGGGTTAAAAGCCCTTCTGATAGAATAAGATCAAGGGTAATAGGAAATTGCTTATTAACGATGCTTACCACTGTCATTAAAATTAAAGCATAAATGGATGAGATTAAGCTGGTATATAACGAAAGGGCCATTGGTTTTTCTTCAAAAAAATGCCTTTTATGCGGGTAGCAAATGGGGGCTGCAAGAGCAAAACATATCGCATGCATCCCGTAATGATGCTGCGATGAAAAAGTATCAAGAAACAGTCCACATAAAACAGAGATCCACACTGACTTTAGAAAAGGCATTCTTTGAAAAGTAATGGCCAGCAATGGGGCGAAGGTGGCGAGTTTAATCTCTGGGATCCATACAGAGCTATAAAGAGTAAATAGGATAGCTAAAAGTAGAGAAAACCAGAAAGGTGTGTTTTTCAAAGAAAAGACCCTTATTTTATTGATCGATAGATAAAAACTATTTTGTATGCCAGAGCCAGGCAGTCTCTATAATATTGCTCAGTGTTGAATGTTTAGGATGCCATTTTAGAATTTCATTTGCAAGCGCAGCTGATGCAATCAGCACAGGGGAGTCGGCAGCAGCTTCTTTGATGATCTTTGGTATCTTTTTTTGGGTGAGAGATTCTACTGTCTCTATGATTTGTAAGACAGAGTAGCCAGAGCCTGTGCCTATATTAAAAGACATGCTCGCCCGGCTTGTCTTTAGCCAATCTAATGCTTTGATATGAGCATCTGTAAGATCAGATACGTGGATGTAATCACGAATAGCTGTACCGTCAGGTGTTGGATAACTGCCTCCATAGATTTCTAATATATCTCTTTTTCCAAGAGCTGTTTGTATTACAAGAGGGATTAAATGTGTCTCTGGCAGATGCGCTTCTCCAATCTCTGCTGATGAGTCGGCTCCACAGGCATTAAAATACCGAAGGCACACTGTATGCATTGAATGTAATCTCGCAAAATCTTCGATGATCATTTCTGCCATGAGCTTGGATTTGCCATAGGGATGTAACGGAGCGCATGGGTGTTTTTCATCTATTAGTTCAGATACGCTATGACCAAAGATCGATCCGGTACTTGAAAAAATGAGTTTTTTGACACCAGATTCGATCATTGCTTGTAAAACACAAAGGGTCCCTTGTGTGTTATTGTGATAGTACTTGACTGGATCGATAAGAGACTCCCGGACATTAATATAAGAGGCTAGATGAAAAACGGCTATTGGATCGTAAGTTTTGCAGACAACAGACAGGTGCTCTATATCGTGAATACTGCCCTGTATTAATGGCCCCCAACGAACAGAGCTTCTGTGTCCAGATGTTAGATTATCGTAGGTAATAGGGCAGTAGCCCTCTAAAGCAAGGGCCTTGCATACATGGCTGCCAATGTAACCAGCACCTCCTGTAACTATAACAGCATCGCCTTTTGGCATTTAAAAGGCACCTTTTGGGAATAGCAACAGTGGGAGAGTTTTAACAATCAGTTGAAGATCAAAGAGCAGTGATTGTTTTTCCACATACTCCTCTTCTATTTGTATTCTTCTTTCAAAGGGGATGAGGCTGCGTCCTGATGTTTGCCATAAACCTGTGATCCCAGGTTTTACGCTGTAAATTTTTCCACGTCCGTGTTTTACAACCTGAAAGACCTCTTCTTTTGATAAGGGTCTAGGTCCAACTGTACTTAGATCTCCTTTTAAAACATTCCAGAATTGTGGTAGTTCATCTAGAGAGGTTTTTCTCAGAAGCTGCCCAATCTTAGTGATCCGGGGGTCATTACGTAGTTTCCAATATTCTTTCCACTCTCTTTGCAGATGAGGATTATCTTTTAAGATTTTATTTAAAGTCTCTTCAGCATCGGGCCTCATTGTCCGAAACTTCCAACATGCAATCATTTTTCCAGCAACCCCTATCCTCTGGCTGGCATAAAAGATCGGCCCATCAGAGGTAGCTTTTATGATTAGCGCTATCATTAAGTATAGGGGGGACAGAAGAATCAGAATGATTAAGCTAAAAAGGATGTCAAAGGATCGTTTAGGGATATTGGGTTGAATATATTGGTGCCTGCTAAAAAAGGCTGAAAGGGTTGTTTCTATATCAGAATTGGTCATTTCTTCCATGCAAGTTTGATTTGATTAAAAGAAAGTTTATTGCAATTCTTTTTTTAGGGCAATTTTTTCGTTGTATATCCTCAAAGGATTCCTGAGTTCGAAATTCTAAAGCACCACAATAAATAACTGTGGTCAACTGTAGGAATGACTAAATACAAAAGATTAACTATTGAAGAAAGAGAACGGATTCATGCCTTGGTTAACCAAGGTAAGACGCACCGAGCAATTTCTTCAGACTTGAGATCGTTCCGTGATAAAATTGAGTTTCAAAATTTCCTGATAAGCAGACCAATCATTATTACGAAGGCTTCAGCCAATTCTTACTGGTCGAAAGCGTAAATTATAATTCAATACGTTCATGTTCATCACTCGACGTCTATTAGATAGATTTATAGGTCTTTTCTCTATATTTACCAATCACCAAATCGTATTTACTTGATTTGGTGATTGGTAAATGATAATATGAAAACATCACCAAATAAGGATTCACAATGCAGCATTCATTTGTAGGTCGAAAAAGAGAGATTCAAATGCTCGGAGAACTCTTCAAGAAGAAGTCAGCGAGTCTTGTGGTAATTCGGGGAAGACGTCGCATTGGAAAGAGCCGTCTAGCACAAGAATTCGCTCAGAAAACCCCTCATTTTGTTTTTTCTGGACTTCCACCGACAAGCGGTATTTCAGCTGCCGACCAAAAGGAAGAATTTGCTCGTCAATTACAACGTGAAATGAAAATACCTCTTCCAAGAGCTGACGACTGGGGTGATCTATTTTGGCATTTAGCACAGCAGGCTCAAAAAGAAAAAGTCGTTTTAGTTTTAGATGAAATTAGCTGGATGGGCTCAAAAGACCCCACGTTTCTTGGAAAACTTAAAACCTCTTGGGATCTCTACTTCAAAAACAACCCAAAGTTAGTTCTGATTCTATGTGGATCTATTTCCAGTTGGATTGAAGAAAATATTCTTAGTAGTACGGGATTTATGGGAAGAATATCTTTAGACATCGTGCTGGAAGAGCTTCCCTTATATGAGTGTAATGAGTTTTGGAACGCAGAGCAAAATAGGGTGTCAGCTTTTGATAAGCTTAAAGTGCTTTCTGTAATGGGAGGTGTTCCACGTTACCTTGAAGAAATTTTGCCAAATCAAAGTGCCGAGACAAATATCCAAAGATTATGTTTTCGAAAAGAAGGTTTTCTTTTTAACGAGTTTGAACGAATTTTTTCAGATTTATTCTCCTCCCGAAGCGCCACTTACAAAACGATCGTTGAAAGGCTTGCAGATGGGCCTTGTGAGCTTAAAGATATTTACACAGCCTTGAAGGTTGAAAAAAACAGCCTGATTTCTGAATATATGGAAGACCTCGTTACGGCAGGATTTATTTCACGCGATTTTACATGGCATCTTAAGACGGGTCTAGATTCAAAGTTAAGCCATTATCGGCTCAAGGATAATTATTTAAGATTTTATCTCAAATATATTGAACCGAACAAAAAGAAAATTGAAAAGCAAGGGCTGAAACTACTACCTCAATGGCAAACTGCGATGGGATCGCAGTTTGAAAACCTTGTCCTTAGCAATCGAAAAGCTGTACAGAAAATTCTTGGAATCGATCCTTCTGAAATTGTGAATGATAATCCATTTTTTCAGCGTAAAGCAAATGATCGACAAGGATGCCAAATTGATTACATGATCCAAATAAAATTTGGAACCTGTTATCTATGCGAAATCAAATTTAGCGCTCAGGAAATTACAAAAAGCGTCATTGATGAAGTTAAACAGAAAATTAAAAGCTTAGCTATCCCTAAAAATATGTCGATAAGACCTGTTTTAATTCATGTGAATGGTGTCAATGAATCTGTATTGGAAAGTGATTTTTTCTCTTCAATTATCGACTTTAACGATCTTTTACACAAGCACTGAGCTTAAATATGAAAAAATGGTTTATTTCAGACACTCACTTCTCACACAGGGCCTTCTGATGAAAAAGATTTGATAGATTACCCCACAAATATCTTACCCAAAATCCCTCTCAAATATTTCGGTTCATAGCTACAGCATCTTCGTGCAGTGGCAAATCCTCGATCAGGATCTACCGTTTTAATTATATTCATCGATACGCGCCTGAAAAACCTCATATTCTCTGCTATAAAGCCGGCTTTTGCTTGGGATTCATCTTCTTTGAAGATCACGTCTAAAACCCAATGCAACGGATTCTCTATCGACCAATGACTGATCCTGAATTTCGAGAAGAAGTGTTACTGGATATTCAGCAGATTTTCGAGATTGAGAAAAAGTGTAAAACAGAGTCTCCCGAAGAACGTGTTAGAGTTAGAGAACTAGAAGCCGCATCTATAATAGATGTATTAGTGAAGAAAGTGAAGGCGATACTTACGACTAAAATACTTCCCAAATCAAAGCTAAGTGGAGCTATAGGCTATTTTATGGGACTGGTGCCTTATTTAAAGAGACTATATCGCAAATCCCTGCGCCAGGCCGGATAACAATGTTGCAGAAAGAGCGCTCAAGCTAGTTGTAATAGGACGAAAGAACTGGTTATTTGTAGGCAATGAGGGTGGTGGCAAGGCATCAGCAGTTATTTACTGCTTATCTCAAACTTGCCGAGCTCTAAAAATCAATCCCAGTCAGTATTTTGAAGATGTGCTGCGTAGAATCCAAGGCCATCCCTATAACAAACTCCATGAGCTTCTGCCTCAGAATTAGGCTCCTAAAAATTAAGTTCTGATATGGCCTCGCTTACCGCTTACATTGCAATGGAGTTTGGGTCGTTTCTGAGTTTGAAGTAAGACGGAATTGTGCCGATATGGGTTTAACAGAGGAATGTGGAGTGGAGTTTTTGCCAGTACGGGTGAATGACACCACAGATCCTAGCACCTGTCCTGTTAAAGAACTGGCTGTACTGAGAATAGATGTGGATGCTTATTCTGCGACGCCTGTAGTGATCAAAAACCTATATGACAAGGTGGTTCCTGGAGGCTTCATCATCTTTGATGACTCTTTGTTATATGAAACAGTAGCTGCTATGGAGGAGTTTGAAAAAAGACGAGGGGTGCCAATTATTTCAAAATTAAAGGATCCTCATGGAAGACACATTGGAAAAATCACGGGAGGGCATGGTTTATATCTACAAAAATAGATCTCACGTGGTTTATGTTGAGACTGCGACATTGTTAATGATTTTTAGCAGTGAAATATTTATTACGTAGTAAAAAAGGCCGGGGAGATCCCCGGCCTTTTTGTTTTGGAGGTGGCAAGACGCATTCAAAACTTTTGATTGGGATAGATTGATCAAAAAATGGCCGTATTTGCTTAAATACGGCCAAATAGCTTGAAAAATGGCCGTATTTAAGCTAGAATGGCCGTATAAAACAAAGGTGGCAGTAATGAGCTTACGTGACAATAAAATGATTGTATTGAGGCTGTTAGGCTTAGAATTCGAACCGATCGGTCTGCCAGAGCTAATGCATAAGCTGGGAGAAAGCTTTAAGGAAAGATCAGTCAGGAGATGGTTGTACCTTCTGATTGAAGAGGGAGCTGTTAGGAAAATAGGTCAAAAGCGTGGAACTAAATATATCGTAGTAGGTCGATCGGAAGAAGCTAAAAGCGAAATAAGTAGTTGTTTCAGTTCGGCAAGCCTGAAAGTTATTGAGTCCATAAAGAAGCCTTTGTTTGAGCGGCATCCTATTGCCTATGCTGATGACTGGTTTAACAGCTATCAACCTAATTCCAGTTACTATTTACCAGAGATGTTGCGACAGCAGTTACTAGCATCAGGGGAGCGAGTTAATACCAAAGATCCAGCAGGTACTTATGCTCATCAAATTTTTAATAGACTGATCATTGATCTGTCGTATAACTCGTCGCGTTTGGAAGGAAATACCTACTCTTTGCTAGATACTGAACGTTTGCTACTTCATGGCGATACTGCTGAAGGAAAGTTGGATGAAGAGAAGGCGATGATTTTGAATCATAAGGAAGCTATTCGTTATCTTGTTGATAATGCACCAAAGATCGAAGTCAGCCGTAATGTTATATGTACGCTGCACTTCCTTTTATCTGATGGACTGGTGGAGTCAATCGAAGCAGGTAAAGTGCGAAGACATGGTGTTCGTGTTGGAGGATCAACCTATATCCCATTTGAAGATCCAAAAAGATTAGAGCAACAACTGGAGAAGATAGCTCATAAGGCAATGCAAATTAGAGATCCTTACGAACAAAGTATATTTCTATTGATTCATATTAGTTATTTGCAGGCTTTCGTAGACGTGAATAAACGAACTGCCCGACTATCTGCCAATATATCGTTGATCCGAGGAAACCTTGTGCCACTCGCATTCAGTGATGTCAGAGTCGAAGATTATATGTCGGCAATGATTGCGATCTATGAACTCCAAAATGTGAGACCGCTTGTAGATCTCTATGTTTATTCTTATCTACGCACCTGCGCAGCCTATGATTCAACGGTCAAATCAATGGGCTTTGATGAGGTGCGCGTGCGGTATCGACAGGAACGTAAACAAGTGGTAAGGAGCCTAATCTTACAAATGTTAGTCGGAGAGGCGCTAAAAAAGTTTATAGATGAGAAGGCAGATGAGTACGTGCCAACGATAGTGCGAGCAGACTTTATAGAGGATGTTCTAGAGGACTTGGAGCAGATGGATGAAAGTAGGTTGGCTGGTCTAGGTATCACACCAGAGCAGTTGAAGGATTGGAAAGAGATAAAGGAGAAAGCAACATAACCGAATATTTCTGCAAGGATCCTCATGGAAGACACCTTATATCTACAAAAATAGATCTCACGTGGTTTATGTTGAGACTGCGACATTGTTAATGATTTTTTAGCAGTAAAATATTTATTGCGTAGTAAAAAAGGCCGAGGAGATCCCCGGCTTTTGTGTTTTGGAGGTGGAGAGACGCATTCAGAACTTTTGATTGGAGTAAGATACATAGTAAGCGGTAAGCGAGCCCATCTTTTAAGCAATTCCATTCTTTACCTAAAATGATCCCTTCCTCAATAAGGCAAGGAGGGGATCAATCATTAGTAAGGTGGAGTGGCAAAAAAGAATAGAAGCGTACAAGCTGAGCGGACTTTCTACAAGAGCCTGGTGTGAGATCCAGAACATTCCCGATTCCACATTTCGATATCATCTAAGTACACTAGAAAATCAGAATCAGAAAAAATTTATCGAATTAAAGCCTACCTCCCAAGGGATAAAGCTAAGTTGGAAAAATATCACACTCGAGTTAGATGCTGACTTTGATGAGAAAACGCTTTTGCGTTTTCTCAATGTGCTGAGGTAGGGATGTTAGCATTATCGGGAGATGCCAGAGTTTTTATGCATACGGACCCTATAGACCTAAGAAAGGGTTTTGAGGGGCTTAAGGTATGACAGAGTCTCTTTTCCCGGAAATGCTGTTAACGGGCGCTTATTTTGTATTTTTACATAAGACCCGCAACCGAATGAAGGTTTTGTATTGGGATGTTGATGGACTAGCCATTTGGTACAAACGATTGGAGAAGGGAACCTTTTCTAAAAAGTCCTCAGAAAAACAAATAGATCGGCATCAGTTTTTCATGTTACTTGAAGGGATTATTCCACAAAAAACAGCATGTAGATTCTCCTTAAAATAACTCTATTTTTCATTCTTTCTCCCTGTGATTTCATAGGGGAAATGTGTATACTTTCATGCATGAAAATAACACTTTCTGAAACAGATCTGCTTAAGCAAAAAAATGAGATTCTTGAAGCGCAAGTTAAATCCCTGCAAGAGCAAATTGACTGGCTTAAAAGGCAATTATTTGGGCGGAAGTCTGAGCGTTTCATTTCAAATGAAGCTGAGCAATTTCTTCCAGGCCTCGATCCCATAGAACCCGAGGATGAAGAGGAAAAGATCTTTGTAGCCGCTCATGAAAAAAAAAGCTAAATCTACTCCTATTAATACGATCACTTTCCCCGATGATCTTGCTGTAGAAACCTAAATCATCGATCTTCCAGAAGATCAGAAAGTAGATCCTATAACGGGTCTTACTCTGGTCTGTATAGGTGAAGAATCCTCTCGAAAGCTGGCTATGAAAGCCAGCTCTTACTTTATCAAAGAGATCATCAGAAAGAAATATGCTGCAGCTGGCACACCTGATGAAGGGATTAAAACGCCTGAACTCCCTGATAGCATCATTTTCCGATGTTCAGTAGATGAGAGCATCCTTGCAGATATTATCACAAAGAAGTTCTGCGATCATCTACCCCTCTATCGACAATCAGAAATGATGACTAGGAGTCTGGTATATATCTCGAAATAAACTCTATCTAGCTACGTCCTAAAGATAGGAGAAGCTCTAACTCCTATCTATGATCTTCTGGAAGAAGAAATAAAAAAATCTGGAAATATCTTTATCGATGAGACTCCAGTTGACATATTAGCCCCGGGCACCGGCAAAACTAAGCAAGGCTATATGACGGTAATGGCAGGAGGCGCTTCACAAGATCCTCCACTTAGAATCTACCGATTTTTTACTGACAGAAAGCACCAAAGCTTTACAGATTTCCTTGCAGGCTACAAGGGGGTATTCCATTCAGATAAATAGGGAGCCTATGAAAAAGAGGCTAAAGATAAAGACAAGACGTGGTGTCCCTGCTGGAGCCATATTAGGCGGAAATTTGAAGAAGCAGAGAGTGGAGATCCTGAATTTCGAGAAGAAGTATTGCTAGATATTCAGCAGATTTTTGAGATTGAGAAAAAGTGTAAAACAGAGTCTCCCGAAGAACGTGTTAGAGTGAGAGAGCTAGAAGCCTCTCCTATAATAGACTTCTTTCAAAACTCAAATTTTAATCTTGATTTTGTGTAGAATGCTCCTCAAATTGTGAGGTGATATCCATGAGATTTGAAGTTGTGCAAAATTTAAAAGAAGAAGAATTTCGTCGGTTAACAGGGTTAAAACGTAACACGTTTAACAAAATGGCAGAGATTGTAGAGCAAGGGCTTCGTGGAAGAAAATCCCGAGGAGGACGCCCTAATAGACTTAGCTCTCAAGATATGGTTTTAATGACATTGGAAAAAGAAAGAGGATAACACTGAAATTGATAGGGCATCCTTAGAGAGAAAAGTTGGACAGCTGACCATAGAGATCGATTGGCTTAAAAAAAAACTGGGGATGTAACACTAGAAGAGCGTAGGGTAGCTATTGATTCTGGTCATCAAGAGCTATCGGTGTCTCGTCAGTGCGAACTGCTGAGTTGTGGTTTCAGTCTATCGGTTTTTGTTTTAATGGCATTCCATCTCATGACACCATAGGGAGATTTTTTCGACTAGTTGACTCCCAAGCTTTTGAAAGCTGCTTTGTCCGATGGGTCCAAACGCTTGCTGAAAACATTCAGGGAGTAATTGCAATTGATGGCAAAACAATTTGCAATGCAGGGGACTTTTTTCATGGAAAGAAGGCCTTGCATATCGTTACAGCTTTTGCAGCAGACAATGACATCATTCTTGGTCAACTCAGAACAGCTGAAAAATCAAATGAGATCACAGCCATCCCAGAACGTCTAAACACCCTCTCGTTAAAAGGCGATTACGTCATTGGACTCAAGGGGAATTAGGGAAGGCTTCATGATGAAGCGGTTAATTTTTTTGACCAAGTAATTGATGTGGGAGCGAAAGAAGCGGGGTGTAGTTACGCTAAAACCGTTGAAAAGGGGCACGGAAGAATTGAGGAATGGGAAGTATGGGTAAGTTCCGATTTGGAATGTTCTGGATCTCACACCATGCCCTTGTAGAAAGTCCTCTCAGCTTGTACGCTTCTATTCTTTTTTCCCACTCCACCTTACTAATCATTGATCCCCTCGTTGCCTTATTTAAGAAGGGATCATTTTAGCTAAAGAATAGAATTGCTTAAAAGATGGGCTCGCTTACCGCTTACCACGTAAATTGCTTATCTGGTTCATTAAAACAGCATCGACTAAAACTAGAGCTGCCATAGCCTCGACAACCGGCACAGCCCTTATAGCCACACAACTATCATGACGAGAGCCTTCAGGTAAGGTAAGAGTTGCAGGGGCACCTGAGGTGGAGACTGTCGCTTGTGCAAGCTTAATGCTTGCAGCAGGTTTCATCGCTACACGAAAGGTAAGAGGCATCCCTGTACTAATCCCTCCAAGCAGCCCTCCTGCATGATTGGTCCGCGTTTGTATCCTTCCATCTTCTTGCTGCATAAAAGGATCGTTATGCTCCAGCCCGCTCATATTGCAAGAGGCAAAGCCTGCGCCAAATTCTATCCCCTTACATGCTGGAATCGATAGCATCGCTTTAGCAAGGGTTGCCTGTAATTTTTCATATACAGGATCACCCAGGCCTGCAGGCACATTATCGATCCTACATTCAATGATACCGCCTAAAGAGTTTCCTGAGGATAATGCAGATTTTAGCTTCTCTTCCATTAAGATACAGGCCTTACGATCAGGGCAGAAAATCGGGCTTTTGTGTATTTCATTTACATTGATATTCTCAGGAACATCAGCTGCAATCTCTGCAATTTGTGCGATAAAGGTCGTCCAGGTAATTGAAAAGGTCTGCAGTAGCTTTTTAGCCACAGCTCCAGCTGCCACTCTGCAGGCTGTTTCTCTGGCAGAGGCTCTGCCTCCACCTCGATAATCAAAGATCCCATATTTTTCTAAATAGGTGAAATTAGCATGGCCAGGTCTTAATATGTCTTTGATCGGCTCGTATTTTGAGCTATCCCAGTTTTGATTGTAGATGATAAGAGATATCGGAGCGCCCGTGGTGATACCATTGAAGATCCCAGAGAGGATCTCAACGGTATCACTTTCTTTACGGGGGGTAGTATAAAGAGACCTGCCTCCCTGTCGCAGAAGTAAGGCCTGATTGATCTCTTCTTCTGAAATCTCAAGTCCTGAAGGACAGCCGTCGATGATCACGCCGATGGCTTTGCCGTGGGATTCCCCCCAGGTGGTGATTCTAAAGATTTGTCCAAAGCAGTTGCTAGCCATTAGCTCCTCAGGGCTGTGATAATAGCGCAAAGCTTATCGACGATATCTTCTTCCCTTTCATGGGTTGTATCGATTGCAAGAGATGGGATCTTCTCATAGATGGGCCGTCTTTCTTGGTACATCGCCTCAAAAGAGCCTTGGGCGTCTTTTGGATTGATATAGAAGGGGAGCTGTCCTGATAAGATTCTTTCTTTTAAGATGTTCTTATCTGTTTTCAGATAAACAAGTGTGCCAACCGTTTTTAGGTGCTCAACATTTGCTTGATCTAGTACCGATCCACCACCTAATGCAATAACGGTATTAGTTGTGTTTTCAAGAGAATAAATGACTTGTTTTTCCAGTTCTCTAAAAAAATGGATCCCATGGTCGTGAACAATTTCTCTGCAGGCAAGTGTTTTGTGATGGCGCGCAGTAAAGAGATCTTCGATCATCTGGTCTGTATCTAGAAAATGCATATGCATTTTCTGAGCGACCTTTAGACCTAGGTAGGTCTTGCCACATCTTTTAAAACCAAAAAGCAGTAGGTTCATATTTCCTTTATCTCACATCCAATGTTTTGGAAATCTTTGCAAAACTGTTTATAAGTCTTATTTATACATTCTACCTCTTGAATACAAGAGCTTCCTTCGGCCGATAAAGCCCCCACCGCAAGAGCCATAGCGATACGATGATCTCGATGGGATTTTAATACTGCCCCTTTAAGTGGGCAGGGGTATATTTTCATACCATCTTCAAACTCTTCAATGATCCCACCCATTTTACGCAATTCTTTTGTGATTGAGCAGATCCTGTCTGATTCTTTTTTTCTAGCAATAGCTGCATTTGTGATGTGTGTGACTCCTTGAGCATAGCAGCCGATCACTGCAAGTATGGGAAGAGCATCTATACAATCATTGATATCAATCACCATTCCTTGCATAGCAGAGCCTTGCTTGATTGACAGGATGGAATCGGATTGCCATGATAGGTTCCCTCCCATTTGTATTAAAATATCGATAAGTTTTTTATCTCCCTGTACATCATGCCTGTCGAGATTCTCGAGGGTAAGCTCAGATCTTGTGATGAGCGCTGCAGCAATTGGAAAAGCAGCTGAGCTAAAATCCCCTGGAATTTTTACATGAAACCCTGGGTAATGCCCGTGGCCATCAAGGATAAAACGGTGGTGTCCTTCTGTTTTATAACCGAGTTTTAATTTGCGCAGCCAGTAGAGTGTAAGATCTATCCATGGAGTCTCTCCAGGATCGGTGACTTCAATCACAGTTGTCCCTTTTAAAAAACTGCATGCCATAAGCATGGCAGAGACCGGCTGCGAGTCTTTTCCACATAAAGAGGCGATCCCAGGCTCAATCGGTCCTTGCACGATTAGGGGAGCATGTCCGTTGCCCTCTAGAGAGTAGGCATTGCCTCCAAGCTGGTTGAGAGCGTCGATAAGCGGCTGTACTGTGCGCAGAATCTTAATCGATGGGTCTCCAGTAATTGTGGTACAAGAGGGGATGAGGGCGCTTAAAGCTCCAATGAAGCGTAGGACCTGTCCAGAGTTGCCAGCATCAATCATTCGATTAAGGGGAGCAAGATCTCCCCCTGTGCCCTTGATATATAAAGAGCCTTCCTCTTTACGGATGCCTGCACCTAGAGCCTGTGCTGCCTCAATCATTGCATCGGTATCAGGGGAGTCTAAATAATTTTCAATATGGGATACACCACTTGCCATGATCGCAAAAAAGATCGCTCTCAATGTATGAGATTTTGAAGGGGGAATAAAGATCGATCCATTAGTTTTTGATGGAGAGACAGTCAGTGAGCGCATCGGGTAGTCCCTGTTTATTTTTAAACCAGTCTATAGCTTTTTCTATTTCTTCAATCGATACTTCTTCTGCATACTCTGCCTTAGAAGCTACTGTATTGCCAATTCGATCGAGACATGTCACAAAAATCTTAGAGACACCGGCTTTTTTATCCATTGTCATAATAGAAATTAAATCGAATGTAGATAGAGATTTGTGGATAGAAAAATCAAAGCGGTAGAGCAGAAAAAGATCGTAGATCATATCAACAACATTTTCTTGTAGATACCCCTTTTGGTAGCTTATAAAAGCCTCCATGCACATGCCCGCGGCAATGGCTTCCCCATGGGTCAGTGTAAAATTAAAAACCGTTTCGATTGCATGACCGATTGTATGACCAAAATTCAATATCCGCCGCTTACCTATATCCCATGGATCTTCTTCGACAATATCGATTTTTATTTCTATTGATCTCTTGATGATAGTATCGATAAACAATGGATCCCTATCATAAAAAAGCTTGGTATGATTTTTTAATAAGGTAAATAGCTCGTCACTTGCAATCAGGCTATATTTGATCACCTCGGCTACAGCGCTTGTCCACTGTTTTTCTGGCAATGTGTTTAATAACATCCTGTCAATGATCACCTCTTTTGCAGGATAAAATGTGCCGATCGCATTTTTATAGCCTAACGCATTAATACCAGTTTTCCCTCCAATACATGCATCGACTATGCAAAGAAGTGTAGTAGGTATAATGATGAAATCAACACCTCTCATATAGGTGGAGGCTAAAAAACCGATTAAATCGGTGAGGACCCCACCTCCTAAGGCGATGAATATAGATTGTTTGGAGATCCTCTTGCTTATTAAAAGGTCTTCAAGATCTTGTTTTGTCTGTCTTGATTTAGTCACCTCAGAACAAATAACAGGTACTAAAAGAACCTGTGGATCGTTTTTCTGCAGATCATGAATAAAGGGCGCTTGTAACGCGTCATCAAAAAAAAGGATGATTTGTTTTGTGTGTGTGTTGATCTCCCTTAGAAAATGCAGAGAGAGGTCTAATCTAGGTTCGATCCATATTCTAGTTTGAGCTGCTGGATAAGAAAGATGAAGTATCAAACGTGCCATAGCCTGCTCTGAAAGATTTGCCCTTAAGATATCAAAGCTCTTTCTTTTTCAGACAGAAAAAAACAGAATGAGTTTTATGAAGGCGCGGATAAAAGAATTTAATTAAATGATTTCTTTGTTTTGCATGGATTCTAATCTGTGTAAGCCTTAAGCTATTACCTTTTTTTTATGGCAGTAATTGTATATGGTTTGCAATGTTGTTCATTCATTCAGAGCTGGCGTCTATTCAATGGGATGTGCATCGCTTGAGTGTGTAAGTAGTTTAGCTAATAGGGTTGGGGTCTTTTGCCCAGAGTTGTTTGCAAAGAGCCGGTTAGATGAACCCTCTAACTCTCTATGGGAGGAATTGAGAAATAAGGTCTTTGTATGCCTAGACTCGTCCTTATCTGCTATCAGAGGTGTGGGTCAAGTCTTTTCAAGAGTCATTACTTTTGTCTGTAATGAGTTAGAAGAGGGGTATTTGTATTTATTTGATAGAGATCACCACAGAGGGAATGCAAGACAAGCTATTGAGCGTAATGGATCTGATCTGGAGCACTGTTCACGACTGTCGAAAAATAATAAAGAGATAGTGCTAGCCGCTATGGCTCAAAACGGTTGGGCTCTGTGTTCTGCATCTGAGGCTTTAAGAGGAGATAGAGAGGTCGTCCTTGCAGCTGTGACTGAGAACCCCTTTTCGATAAATCGGGCCTCTAAAGAATTACGAAGAGATCCGGAAATAATACTTGCTGTTTTGGCTCGATATGCTGGCGTTCTGTCTATTGAACGTAATCAACCTAATCCATTAACAGCCAATAAACAGTTTATGATGCGTGCTGTGGCTATACTTGGGGTTGCGCTTGAATACGCTTCTAAAGAATTAAAAGAAGATAAAGATGTTGTGCTAGCTGCTGTGGCTCAAAAAGGCTGCGCTCTAGAACATGCCTCTGCTGAGTTGCAGGACGATAAAGAGGTAGTGCTTGCGGCTTTAGCTAAACAGGGATTTGGCTTTGAATATGCCTCGAAGAGATTGCAAGATGATCCAGAATGTATAGCTGCTTGTGCAGCGGGGGCACTTCAACATCAAGCAGCACTTGTTCAATGGTTTGAGGCACGCAGAGGCTAGATTCCTGAATCCTCTAGCATTCTAATAGGTTGCATAAATGGATCAACCAGGTCGCTTGATATGGCCTGGTTGATGCTTATTGCTTGGGGGAGGTATTTTTTTCTCATATAAAATACCTCTTCCTATATATCGTATAAGATCCCCATTTAAAGGATATGGAGACCGATGATCTTTGGAGTGTGTGTAGGCCCGTCTTATGAAGAGGCAGAGCTTTTTCTGAGCAAGATAGAGGATCATGTCGATGGGATCGAGCTGCGCCTTGATCGGTTTGAGAAGGTAGATCTTGATGCCCTTGGTTATTTACTTAAGAATTGGAAAAAAAAGGTTTTATTTACTTATCCAAGGGTTGAATCGGAATCTCTATACAATATTTGGGAAGGGCTACTTGGCTTAAGACCCGATTACGTTGACCTAAGCCTAGACTGCTCGGATGATCTATTACATCTTGTGCAAGACTTTCCTCATCCCCCAAAAGTCATTTTATCTTATCATAATTTTATAGAGACTAAAGACATTGCCTCTATCTTAGAGGCAATGATCCAGCGCAAAGCTGATGTATATAAAATCGCAACATATGCTCAAAGCTCATTAGATAGTCTGTATATGCTAGAGCTATCTGTATCGGCAAAAAAGAGGGGATTTGCTTTTATCGGCATTTGTATGGGTCCTCTAGGGTTACCTACCCGTATTCTATCACCATTAGTTGGCAGTATCATCACCTTTGTAAAGTACGCAGGGAATAAGTCGGCAGATGGACAGATCGATTTAATCGATATGGACCGTCTCTACCGCTTTAATCAATTAACCCCTTCTACAAAAATCTACGCTTTGATCGGAGAAACAATTGAGCAGTCGATAAGTCCTTTGATCCACAATTATCTTTTTACGAAAACACAAACCGATGCACTTTATATTAAAATTGTCCTTCAAAAAGGGGAGTTAGAGCCCTTTTTCACCCTTTTTCGCTCCCTTTTCTTTTTCTCAGGCCTTAGTGTGACGATGCCTTTCAAAGAAGGCGTGCTCCCTTTTCTTGATCGATGGGTTTGCCCCTTCTCTTATCTTAGAGCTTGCAATACCATCGTTAAAGAAGGGGGGGAGCTTATCGGATATAACACTGACTACCGGGGTGCTGTAAAAGCTTTAGAGAACCATCTGATGCTTAAAGAAAAACGAGTTGTAATTATTGGCTCTGGCGCAACGGCGAAATCTATAGCCTCTGCTTGCCTAAATGGGGGAGCAAAGGTGGCTATTGCTGCTCGATCATTAGATAAAAAAGAGAATTGGAAGGAGTTTGTAGGTGTTGATTATCATCTTATCACCGATTTAGAGCAGCTTGATTATGATGTGCTCATCAATACTACCCCGGTGCAGATGCCGGTTAGCAAAAGCAGGGTCCGGTCCGGTAGGTTTTTTATGGATGTATCTTATCACCCTAAGGAATCTAGTTTTTTATCGTATGCAAAAAGTGTCGGTGGCACCTGCATCTATGGATTAGACATGCTCATTCATCAGGCGTTATATCAACAGGGATGGTTTGGCATGGAGCATGACCATGATAAGATGTACCAGCAGCTATCGCTTGCTATAGCAAGCGATTAATCTGCTCTTTGTTTAGTTACAATCTCGTCTACATCAAAAGAGATCTTATATTGTATAGGACCCATGATCTTTTGCGGTATTTTTTCTAAGTAGACAGGAATAATAAAGTCAGTGGTTTCTATTAAAAAACCATCGTTTGTTCTTTGGAGCTCTAGAATCGCCTGGCCTGTCATCGCAGATGATTTTAAAAACTCATCATCTAATACGCTTTTGATCTCTCGAATCGATTGGGGCATCGGAGGAAGAGCTGCATAGGAGGCGGCGGCAATGAGAAAGGGGAGGGTATATAGGGTGTTTCTTAAAAATTGCATACAACTACTTCCTGTAGATAAAAAATGAAATCTAGTATGAAAGAATACTCAGATCTACTCAATATAAAAATGGATTCTAATTATTAAAATTTAAATATCCATTTCCTTTCAAAGTTTTTATAGATGTATTTTAAAACAAAAGGGATCAAAAGGGTAGTTAGAGTAATGACAACAATTAAAGATGCGTATACATCGCTGCTAATTGCCGATACAGACAGTCCCACATTTGCAAAAATCAATCCTACCTCACCACGAGGAACCATAGCCGTTCCAATAATAAATTTAGATAGGGTGCTTTCTTTCCATAACACAAAGCCAGAGAGCATCTTACCTATAACCGCTACAAGTAAAAGGGATGAGGTCAGTATCCAAATAAAAGAAGATGACCAGTTAACCGCTTTTAAGTCGAGCGAGAGTCCGATGGCCACAAAAAAAATGGGGGTAAATAAATGAATGATCGGCTTCATTTGTTTTTCTAGTCGATCGCTAAAGCTTTGGGAATGATGAAGAATCGTTGCAAAGGGAAGAAAAAACTGTCTAGATAAAGCCAGGCCTGCTGCAAAACCACCGAGCAGTTCAGGGGCTCCTAGAGCATGGGCCAGCCATGCAAAAAATAAAATCATGGATACGATCGTAGTTGGAAGAAGCCCTGGTATAGAACTTTTCTCATCCCATTTCATAATCGTATGAGCAATACACTTGGCTGCAAAGGGAGCGATAAGAAAAAAGAGAGCGATGAATAAGATGATTTTACCAAGGTTAAAGAGATTAACCCCTCCGTGGGAGGCAAATTCAAAAAGAACCGATAAAATCACAATTCCTATGATATCATCGAGGACAGCAGCTCCGATAATCACCTGAGCTTCTTTGGACTTATGATGGTTTAAATCTTTGAGAACCCTAAGTGTAATTCCAATACTTGTGGCAGTAAGCGTGCTACCGATAAATAAAGAGGCAAGCAAAGAAAGATTAAATAGGGAGTAACTCACCCAAAAACCACCGATAAAAGGCATAATGACCCCAACGGTTGCAGCAAGCGTTGCTTTCATTCCAGAGGCCTTTAACCTGTTAACATCTGTTTCTAGACCCACTTCAAACAGTAACAGAATGATGCCGATCTGCGCTAATAGATGAATCGGGGCGGTAATATCGATCCATCCCATAACACTTGGTCCAATAATGATTCCTGCAATCATCTCTCCGATGACAGATGGGGCTTTGAAGAAAGATAGCAATTCACCCCCAAGCCGTGCAGTAAATAAGATAATCACTAGCTGAAGAAGAAAAATATGAGCATCCATAATCTGGTCATCTATTGTGTTTTTCTTTGTGTTATGGAATTTTAGAAAAATTGTCAAAGGAATATATCAATTGTGAATTTTAGTTTTTTATTAAATTTAATAGCGCATATTTAATTGTTTTATTACATTGAAATTTATGTAATAGAAGGTGGTAATAACGGGTATGGCATATATATCGTATGCAATTCAAGCATTCAAAATTACTGCTTTTTGCCTTTTTGTAACTTATCTATGCAAGGTTATTGGAGCCTCCGATCAAGTACTTTTAGTCTCTTTTTATACGGCTGTACTTACTGCAATGGCCACTTTTTCTGTGAAAAAAAAACGACTCACGCACCTAGTCCTCGGTGGTACGGTAGTCGTTGAATCGTTGCTTATTGGATCTGTGATTGGATTTTACTATCCGATAGGAGCCCAGTTTTTAGCTATCGTGTACGCAAGTCTTGCTTTTTATCTGCCAAAAAAACAGTACCAGACTGATATTTTCGTAATGGGCGCTCTTACCTTTTTTATTTTTGCGATATTGCCATTTAGTGTTGTTGATGCCGTCACTTACGCCCCATATTGTATGGGAGTCATTGCAATTTTTATGATCTTTCACTTGATTTTTCGGGTTCGTCGAAAGACTGAAATGGAAGAGGAAGAAATTAGTCAACTAGATGCCAGACGCAACTGTATTACAGCAATTATTACTTTTGTCGCTCTATCACTTAGCTGGCTAATTGGTGTCTACCTCTCTCTTTATTATGATGTGCCACAGATGTATTGGATCGAGCTTACAGCTCTTGTGGTTATTCAAGGGACTCGGGGAGCCCAAAATATAATCCATACTTCATTAAAAAGGATGCTTGCTTGTACGATCGCAGCGGTGATCCTTATTTTTCTGTTTCACCACATCATACCCATGCTTTTTTTCTGGAATGTTGCTGTACTGACAATATTCTTATTTTTTGTTTTCTTTTTTCAGTTTACCTATCTCTGGCAGGTTGTTTTTAGTGAGCTTTTTGTTCTTGCCATTACCTATATTCTTGGAGATCATCAGGAAAATATTCTATTTCTAAGAGTGGTTTTAACAGTGATTGGGGGGACTATCGTGATTATTACAACACCTATTATAAATTACGCATTCGGTCTTTTGGATCGTAAAAATCAGAGCTAGCTAAATAAAAGGATCCTTATGTGTCTTATGAATTACGGGCTGATAAAGAAGTTATTCTCAAGGCTATTGAGACAGATCCGGGAAGTTTACATCTTGCATCCGAAGCATTACAAGCCGATCCAGAAGTAGTTCTTGCAGCTCAGGCTCAAGGCAGAGCGGCTTGGCAAGCGAACTTTGAGGCGTTCCAGTCAGCTCCCGATGGAGAAGCAGCTCAAGTAGCGCTAACTACCTTACTTCACCTCTTCTAAAGTCGGTGCAGATCTTGGTTTATGTTGCTGTAACTCTTTGAATCAAATAAGAGTATCGAACTCTTTGTTGCAATTCAGGTTGGAATCGGCCCCTCTTGTTCAACTCTACAGGATCAAGAGTAGGGGGTCCGTTTCAAGAGGGCCTACCATTCAATCAGATCAGAACCTAAATGCCACTTTTTATGGAAAATTTGCTAGAAGTGCATATGGCTCTCTAGGTTAATGTGATAAATATTCGATATAAAATTGTTTTAAATTCATTTAAGTTAAGCAATTAATATTAAATTAATAAAAAAATATAAATAGTTTATATATTAATAATTAATTTAGTTTATTCTGAATACAGTAAATAATTGGGCCTTGGGATGTATCCTATCTGAAGGATTATTATTACCACAGATTGGAAAATCGGCTGTGATGTTAGGTGTGACATCGTTGGTGGGAGTATTTGCAATCTCTTTCCTAAAGGATATGCTTAGAATTGAGTTAGGTGTAACGCCGGGAAGCGAATTAAGGCCCATCAAGGGCGCTGTATTAGAACAGACTTGTCACCTGCCAGGTCAAAAGTCTGAAAGTGGAAAAATAGGGATCAATAGGCTGCAGGCATTAGTACGTGGTTACCTTCCACGTAAAACATTTGCCAATATAAAAATAGCAATCACTCATTTACAGGCGTTAGTACGTGGCCATCTACTAAGACAGTATTTTTTTAATATCAAGACTGTAGCTAAAAATGGCTTAGCACTCAAGGATGTCTCTGCAGCAATACAAGGGGATAGAAAGGTTGTTCTTACAGCCCTAGCCCAAAATGGTTTGGCGCTAAAATTTGCATCTTGCAATTTACAAAAAGATGAAGACATGGTGCGTACAGCGATGGATGAGAATGAACTGGCTCTTGAGTTTGCGTCTGAAGAATACCAAAAAAGTGAGATGCAGCGTAGAGCTCCTGGCCTGGCTCTTTTAAAAGAGGAGCTGGATGCTCTGGCTCAAAATCAACCAATCGGTTGGCAAGAAAAGTCTGCTAAATTAATGCGCAAAGCAAGGCAAGGACCTGGGGTGTTAGAATTACAACGTTTACGTGACTGGGGTGTGATAGACCAAAGTATCGAGAGACGGTTAGATCGCATGGTCGGTGGGTATTATGATTCTGGTTCAGAGGACTTATTGAAAAGACTATCTAGCAAAGCAATGATTGGTAGAGCCCTCGAGATGCAAAAGCTATATAAAGATACGCACTGGGTATTCATTCACGCGCAGTCTTCCCCATGGATTGTGATTGCAGACTTGATTAAAGAGTCTATCAAGTGTTGCCATCCTGAAAAAAATCTTCACCAGTTTAAATACCTCAGAATGCCTAAAGATGAAAGTGTAGCAGGGGATATTTCGATATATAAACAGTCGATTACGCACGAACATGATACACAAACACGACAGGATCTTATTTCAGCAGACGGATACTTGTATAATACTACACCTGCGGAATCTGCTTTTTCTTTTATGAATAGGAATACCAATATGGTGCCTGCTGATTCTGCTGTTGCTCTATCGATTATTCAACGATTTTATCCTTCTTTAAACCCAATACAACAACAAGTGTTTGCAGAAAGAATCGTAACACCAATCCATAAGCCACGTCTTGCGATTGCAAATCTCTTTGTACTTTGCATCCCGAAAGATAAAAGTGCAAAGATCGAATATCGCTCCCATCCGTTTGGTAAGATCTGTGATTGGCATCCCTTGATAGCAAGCGATCAGCTTTTAGATCGTTTGCAAAATGGAGATCTAGCTAAATGCAAAAACGGCAGCACACCGCAGTATCGTATTTATACACCAGAACTTCACAAACAAGAAGGAATAAAAAGCTTTCTTATTTCCCCAGATCTTAAATATCGCAAAGAGCAGAAACAATCGATTAAATCTATCGTTCAAGAGATGACCTTGCTCAGTAAAGTTTCAGCAGAAGCCTTGTAAATAGAATAAGCAGCTGCCATCTGTTCCCATCAACTTACTCTAAAGAATTTTTTTTCAAGAATTTATTAATAGCAGTTAAAATAAATTAAAATATTATTAGTATAATTTTGTTTAGTTTTATCTTATTTTAATTTTTGTTACTTTAAATAATAAGTTCATTAAAATTAATTTGGATTATTTATTATGCATATAACAAATAGTTTAACGATTAGAGGCTTAGGAAGTTCCCTAGACCAAGAGCGATTATTTTTGGAAGAATCCTTGCATCATTGGGCAAAAAGGGATTCCAATAGACAAAAAGCTGTCGGTCGTATGCTGGCTTTTGATGCTAATCCATATCAATCGGGCAATACCTTAAATTTATCCGATTTAGGTTTAGATGAATTACCTCCCGGCATCGAACGACTTGCCCATCTTCATTATTTGAACCTAAGTGGCAATCATGTAAAAGAACTTCCTAAAGAGATTGGGTTGCTAACCAATCTGAAACAGTTAAGGCTACATGGTAATTATTTAACAAAATTGCCTGAAGAGATTGGCAATCTTAGAGGGCTTGAATTCATCAATTTATCAAACAATCTTTTAGAAGATTTGCCTGCAAACCTTCATTCGATAAAAACTTTACAAATTGCTATTGATACCTCATTATTATTCACCGTTGCTGAAAAACAAAATCCTGTTGGATTTCTTTTTCTACCTGCTGACTTTAGAGGATCTCCAGATGAGATGGGATCTATTCTTCAGGAAGGTGCTCGTATATGGACTTGGGATGTGATTACCTCAAATGATGTGTCTGAGATTTTTGCTAGTTTAGTTTCACTATCGCCTTATGAAAGAAAATGGGTAGTCGATCAGTTATTGTGTGATGATCATCAATTAAGCAGTTCTGTTGATATAACAAAGCGCATTGATGAGTTAGCTTGGGAAGTATCATTAAATGTTTGGGCTGGATCAAATGAATTCAAACAAGAAGCTGTTGCTCGGATTCTTGCTTTTGATGATGATCCAATTGGATGTAACTATACTTTAGATCTAAGTGATTTGAATTTAACTGAGTTACCACCTGGAATTCAACGGCTGAGTCAGCTAATAAGCTTAAACATTGCAAACAATAAGTTAACCCATCTGCCTCATGAAATTGGAGCACTGAGGGATCTTAGGACATTAGATCTTAGAGATAATCAGCTTACAGAGCTGTCAACAGGGATCGCAGGTCTTACTCAACTAACGTATTTAAATATGGCGGGTAATCAGTTAAAACGGATCCCTACCTATATTGCATATCTGAAGAATCTTAACTCTTTATACTTAGGTAACAATCAGATCATACAAATTCCCTCACAAATCGGATTGCTCAAAAAACTCGAATACTTAGATCTAAGTCACAATCAGCTTACAAAAATTCCAAAAGGGATTGAAGATCTCAGACAACTAACCTGGTTAGGGATGAAAGATAATCAGTTAAAAGAACTTCCCTGCGAAATCGCAGACCTTGAGAATTTACAGAGGTTAGATGTGAGTAGAAATCAGCTAGAGGATTTGCCAGTAGCGTTGTCCCAGAGAAAAGATTTAAAGTTGGTGCTCGACAGGGAATTATTATTGGGAATCGGTCAAAAACAGAATCTTGTCGGATTTCTTTTTTTACCATCTGAATGTGAAGTTTCTATAGAAGAGATGAGATCAATTATTGAGCATGGCACCCGCGCGCTGCCTTGGGATGAGGTCTGTTCATCCGAGGTATTACCTATTTTTCATGCTGTTGCTCGATTAAATCCGGCAAACAGAGAATATGTAATAGATAATTGTTTGGTTTATATTCATCCATTAGCAGATCCGATCTGTATTGCAAATAAGATTGGGTTGGTAAATCGTGCAATGAAAGTTTCCAGTCTTCCTCAAAAATCTCCAAAAGCATGGCAATCGTGGTTAAATCATTGGGCTGGACCCGATTCAAAGAGACAAGAAGCTGTTAAACGAATTTTAGCATTTAGTGATAATCCAAGTGGATTTAACAAAACATTAGATTTATCTAATTTAGGTCTAACAGATTGGCCTCGAGATCTTGAATTTCTTACGGATATTGAGCGATTGGATGTTAGTAATAATCAGCTAACCCAAATACCTACAAGTATTGGATATCTTATCAATCTACAGTGGTTAGATGTTTCGCATAATCAGCTAACCCAGTTGCCTCATGAAATCAGGGAACTTATCTCTCTTAGGGTATTGCAGCTTCGCGGTAATCAGCTTGAGGCAATACCCGATCAAATCGCATACCTCGGTCAGCTTCAGCATTTAGATCTAAGTCGCAATCATCTAGGAGAAATACCTCAAGCGATTGGATTCCTTAAGAGTCTGAGAGAATTATTTCTTCAGCATAATCCCTTAAGACAAGTGCCTGAGGAGATTCAAAACCTTACGGAGCTTACTGAGTTAAACCTTTCTGATACTTTAATAGAGGATCTGCCCGTAAACCTACATCTGCTTGAAAATGTAAATATCACTGTATCTCAATTATTATTACTTGAGATAGCTCGTAGAAAAAATCCTGTTGGATTTCTGTTTTTACCAACTGGATTTAGTGTGTCTGAACAAGAGATGAAATCCATTATTGAAGAAGGTGTGTCTCTTGTGCCTTGGGATCCGATTGCCTCATCTCATGCATCGATTATTTTTGGAGCTCTAGCTCAACTAAATCTTCATAAAAGAATATATGTAATAAATAAGTGCTCTGATTATGTTCGTCGATTACCCCATCCGATTGATCCGTCTCATATAGCAGACGAGATTCATAGAATAGCTATTGAAAGGCAGGCTCTTATTTTTCGCAGGGATGCCAGTGATCCTCGGGCTCCACTAAAAGACATAACAAGTCTGATGAACCATCCAAGCTTTGACAGTTAATCAATTTTGAGAAATGGAAGTTGCCAACTCCCACAATCATATTGATAGGGGAGCCGATTGCCTTAAGCAGGGCTCTCGGTATCGTTTCTTGGGAATTCCATTAAAGACACGAACTCGTTTAGGCAATTATTGCTGAAGGAAGTGATTATAGCTTAAAATGGGTGGCATATATTCAGGCTTCTTGCCAGTCTATAAACCTATTGCAATTAATTTTTAAGATTTATTAAATTTGATTGACTTTTTACTAGTTATATCAAATGGAGATATTTTCATGAGTTGTTCATTGAATCCTGCTGCCAGAAGATGGATTGATTTTGCCCAATTGCCTACCGAGCAGAAAAACACTGTCGAGAAGTGCATTCTTAATTACTCTGCCAAAGAGTCGAGTTTTTCCCATATTATTTATCGAGTATGGAATGCTGTAAAAGCAATCTTTGGCTGTTCAGATTGGCAGATTGCCTCTGGTATTATCTCTCAACAGAGATTGGTGATCCTTGCGAGCCATCCTCGCTTCGTAGAAGAAGGTGGATTCGCACAGGCAGGGCACAAGATAGAAGATATTGCTTTGTATAGAGCATTGGATGCTCAGCGAAATCCTCCTGCCAATATAAGAGAGGGGAGAGGAACGCTTCCTTCATCCAGTCCACTCAGACGCTTTATCGCACCTGTCAGTCCTTCTGCATCTGCTTTAGCACACAAATCTGCTCTGACAGAAGATGAAGCAGAGTTAATTGAAACTATCGTAACTGATTGCCCAAAGTTTAACAGCTATAGGATAGGATCGAAGGACAGCCAGATTTCCTTGTCAGCGCTATCGATACGTCCGTCTAACCTATTGTTCGAGTCTTTAGGGGCAAAGACTACTATGCCCGGCTCTCATCACTTATTTGCTTTCCTTGATCCTGCTGCTATAAAAAAGAAAATCAACGAGGCTTTTTATGACACTGTTGTGGAGGTTAGCGCTCTGGGCAAAACTTGCACCGTGGCTGGTTTGCCTAACGAGCATAAGCTAGACTCTTTCTTGGGGGAAGAAACCTACCGTATTTCTTATGGGGAATTGCAAGATACTTTAGAGAGTCAAAAAATATACCTAGCGAGTGGATTGAACAAACCATTCTATCAAGGATTGAAGCAGGCTTTAATACAAGATGGCATAGTCACCTTACCAGGAGATGATCGTAATCCTTGGACAGTAAGAGATCTATTAACTGAGAAGACCCCTGCATGCAAAGCATTTCTTGAGTCACAGGATCATATAACTGAAGACGGGTGGCATATTACACTCTATCAATTAGGATCGATGGTTGTTAAAACAGAGGATTATTATCTAATGACTGATGTCGATGGTAAGCTATTACCAAGACAGGT
>CAMCLJ010000013.1 GCA_945875745.1 Chlamydia trachomatis | reverse complement strand
ATATTGAGATATTTTTCATTAAAGGGTCTGTGTTTAAGATAGGGAGCAAGTGTCTTGCTTTTATTAATCATATCAAGAAAAGTTTGTGTTAGATCCACCTGCATTTTTCTTGCCTCAGTAACTGATGTCTTTTTTTGACGAACAAAGCTGAGCTCAATCTTATCAATTCCATCTACCATCTTTCCACCAAACCCATCACACTGGATATTATACTTTTTGTAAGACTGTCTGATAAAATCCATCATGACTCGGTCCATTTCTTTTTCAAAACCGATCTCTTTATGAAAATACATATCCTGCTGAAGGGGATTTGTTGTAACGATGTTTAAGGCTTCTTCATAAGGTTCTTCATATAAATCCAGTAGTCTTGGATTCAATACCTCGGATCCTAAGTAACAGATAGTACCCTGCCCCTCCATCGTAGCAGCAATCGTTCCATCAGCATAAAAAAAACGGGTGTCGATTCCGTAACAGATGGACAGGTCGATATTTTTTTTTGGGAATGGGTTCGTAGATAAGTATGATTGGATTTTAGGATTTTGTTGAATCATTTCCATTAGTCTTTCTTTGGCCTGTACATGAATTTCCCTGGCCTCTTCTAAAGAGGCTCTTCGAGGGGCTGATAACATCAGGGAAATCGCTGTAATTTTATCGTGCCCTGAGCTCCCATCTCCCGTACACATTAAACCATACTTAAGATCCATTTCATTGATAAAATCTTGGATTAACCCCCGAAATGCTTTTTGTTCCTCTGTTCTACTGTCGGGGTGATTTGTTAAAGGATAAGCGGGTGTATCCACTAAAAAAGTATACAACACTAAAAAGAATACAGTGAGTTTACCGAGGTATTGCATTTTGTGTTCCTATGGTTTTATGAATATTACGAAGCTTCGTCTGACTCTGTTGTCGATATGTAGGTCCCATCAGTGAGTGATCTATTCGAAGGGATGAGGGGAGCCACTTATGTTTTGGTAGCTGGCAGGTGACAAATTCGATAATATAGTTAGGATCTTGAGCGAACTTTTTACCCATCCATCCGGTGATCGGATCGTGAGTGGAGTAGATGTTTACCGCATTGAGGGCGTGATTGCGTGACATGGGAACGCTTGGAGCAATACCTAGGTATAAGAAATTTTTCTTCATCATTCCTAGCTGCTCTTCACTCATCCCTTCAACGGCCCTTGTTGCTATCCCTCCACCTCGACTGTGAGCGATATGTATCCAAACAGCTTCTGGATTGATATTAAAGAGTGTGGTACTTGCCGCTGTAAAGTACTGCCTTGTTAAAGCAGTCATCTGTGTTTCTTTTGTGTTAGCCATTTCATCGCATGCTTGGTTTACATCAGATAGTAGGCCCTTTGAGGGGCTGTATAACGATAGCATAAGGGAATTATCAGGAACAAATGTACCAAAGGCGTCTATATTATCTTTCAATTCTTTCAGGCTCGTTTGTATTCCATTTTGAAAAGAAAGAAAACCGACAATCTTGCCTTCTGGAGGGACGATCTCATGGATGTGATCAAAAAGATTGATTTTTCCTTTTTGCAATTCTTCCGCTGAGAAATTCAGCTTTGACCAGTTGCCTCCCTTAACAAGCCAGTCCACTTCAACCCCGTTAATACTTCCTCTTAACGCCTCTGCCTGACGAAATGGAGTGATCATCGTCTGAGGCTGCAGTAGGTGTAAAGGGACTTCTACCTGCACGCCAAAGTCAGAGGGGAAGGGCTGGCCGAAAAGACCAAAGAGATCGAGTCGGTTTGTGGGGGAGTTCATCACATAAGCATACAGATTGCTACCATCTGCATACCCCATAGGATCGGGGGTGATCCATCTGCCGATCTGAGGATCATAAAAGCGCAGACCAAAATTCACAAGGCCGCAGATACTGCGTTTAGAACTAAATCCCCAGGGAGAGAGGGTGGGTCCAATAGATGTTACTGTTCTGCCAAAAGCATCCATCTCATTTACACCCTCTACCTTTCCATTACAGGAGGCAGCGGCGATGATATTACCTGTTAAATCATGTATTGGGATAAAGATCTCACCCTGGAGCTCTAGGCCAACAGCTGCTGCCACATCACCCTCTAGCCCAAGTCCTAAAATTTTCAACTCTTTGATGGTCCCTTTAGCATCTAAAGAGCCGATTTCCGTTTGCTGGTTATAAAGAAATTTCTCAAAACCCTTTTCTGTTTTTTTACCTACAAGACGCGATAGTGGATCGTAATAGAGATAGGTGATTTGATTGCTCTGATCCGTGATTTGAATAAGCCTGCCTAAAGCGTCGTATTCATATTGAAGGGTCTTGTCACCATCTACTTTTTGTAATAGCCGTCCATGAGGATCGTAGGACAGCTCCCTTCCCTGATATTCTAACAGTTCATTACAAGGGCCCATTTTCCCATGAGATGGATTGCCCAGAGAGTCAAAATCGTACACGATCTGACCTTCTTGCCTCAGCTGGCTTAGAGAGTCATATTCGTAGTGCGTGTGTTTTGTAAGAGAATGGAACGCATCTGTGACAAGACCTGAGGGACCATAAGTGAGATGCGCGCTGTAGTAGGGGCTTTTTTCTGCAACGAGTCTTTCTAATAGATCGTATTCTTTATTCAAAACAGTTCCATCAATACAAATTGCCTCAACTACATGACCTGTAGGATCAAATTCGGTATACCGATGTTGTAAGATAAGACCTGATTGCGTCCGTCTCTCTAACAAATCCATGTGCAGGCCAGAGTAATGGTATAAGATCGAAGAAGAATCTGGCAAGGTAAAACAGATACATCTGCCCCCACGATCGTAACGCCAAAAATAGCTCATTTGATCTGAGCTTTTCTCACTTATAATACGGCCAAACAGATCATAGTCCCTTTCTAAGCTTATTCCTTCCTTGCGATCGTATATGTATCTGGGATGCCGCTCCTTGCCATATTGATAAAGGTATTCAACCGATCCATCGTTGCTTTTTTGATATAACAGACGATCGAGTCCATCATATTCATAAACAAAATCAATGCCACTGGGCAGCGTTTTTTTGATCATACGCCCCTTTGTGTCATATTCTAAAGATGTGGTTTTGCATCCCGATTCTATTTCACAGATCATCCTCGAGCAGCTGTCATATTCCCAATCGATCACATGGTCTTCGTGAAAAGCGCCACCACGCATGACACGCGATACCTGTTTGACTGTGTTTCCATCACGATCATAAAAAATGCTCACACCGCCAGTAGGTGTCTCTAATGGATCCATGTGCACTGTTTCGACAGGTCGTTTTTGCGCATCAAACGTCTCGATTTGAATTAGCCCTAGAGGATCGATCGTCTTTTTTTGTAAAACAGTTTGCCCATTTCTGTTGTGCGTTTCTGTAAAAATAAATTGGCAGGTATTTCCTAAGGGGTCTGTATGGGAGCAGAGTCTTCCTTGAGGGTCATAGGAAAAGGTGTCTTGTGCAATTCCTTGCGATGTATATCTATGGCTTTGTATTTTTCTATTTTCAGTATCATAGAAAGATTGCATGAGCTCTTCTTGCCTACCATTTTGATCCTCCACCCACTGCTTTATCAAGCGGCCTTCCACGTCATGGATTGTGATATATGCGGTGTCATTATTGATCTTTTTTTCTAGAAACCCAAGACTGTCATAGGTGTAATAGATGCAGCTTTCCTCTGCCTTTTCCATGATTAGTCTGCCCATACCATCATATGTGTAATAGGTGGCAAGACCGAGCGGATCTGTATGACTGACTAGGTGCAAAGTGTTATAGTTCCATGACTCTTCTTCTAAGATCTGTCCATCACATCCTACAACCGTTTTTTTGATCATCCTTTTGAGATGGTCGTATACAAAATGCTCATCGGTTCCATCTGGATGGGTGGTCTTGAGTCTTGTTTCATTATTTGCATAGATATGCTTTGTTTGCCCCCCATCAGGATGGGTGATTAATATCGGTTTTCTAAGAGCTGTATAATCGGTCCAGGTACTAGCTCCACTGGGTGTTGTAGTCCTGCTTAGATTGCCATATCCATCATAACCATAGGTAATGGTAGGGCAGTAGCTTAAGCCCTGCTCATCTTCAACAGATGGAAGGATCGATTGGGTGCAGCGTCCTTTGCTATCATACGTTTGATATGTTGTATTCCACTGGGGATCTGTTTTTGAGATCAGCCGTCCTTTAGCGTCATAAGAAAGATGCGTAGAGCGCCTCATCCCTTCTGTATCAATTTCACACTCTTCTATGGACCTACCCATAGGATCATAGACCCACTCCTTCTTTAAATATCCAGCCTCCTTTGCGCTGATAAGAGATCCAAAGGGGTCGTAGAGGTATGTGTTTGGCTGTCCTAAAGGACTTGTTGTTTTTGTTATACGGCCAGATCGATCATAATCGATATATACCGTATAACGGTATTGATTTGAGCTATCGTAGATCGCCTCTTCTATCACCTTTTTATCGGAGGAATATTTTTTTTCTGTTCTTTGAATCAGCCTCTCTGTCTGAGATTCGATATCAAGATATAGCTGAAGAACCTCGTCTACAAGACCTGTGCTTGGATTGAGGGTATAGCTCTGGATTTTTCTTTCTGTAACGCCTGTCAGATCACTCTCCTCACTCCTTGTTCCATCGTCGTTAAATTGTCGGTAGAGGAGATTGTCTGCATCGTAAAAGAAAAATTCCCGAAGAAAAATTTTTCCATCGTATAGAGTGAGCTTGTGTTTAAGCAGGTTTGTGTTGTTTACATATCCATATTCATAAGATAGGCCGCTGTCTTCTTCTTCAGTGATCAGAAGGTTGCGCTCAGTGTCGTAAGAGAATTTTTTCGTATAAGAGGGACAGTTTTGTAACGATCCATCTTTATTCATTTGAAAAGGAGGAGGACTTTGTCCAGACAGGTCACCCCAAAATGTCTCTTGGGTCACATTACCTGCGCTATCATACTGAAATGTTTTAGAAAAAAGGGCAGATCGATTTTTATCTAACCGTACCTTAGCTACCATATTTCCATTGTCCCATAAGAATAGGGTTGTTTCATCGACTTCATCCTGTTCATTGAGGTATTCAATTTTATTTAGATGTCCATTTTCATGGTAAAAGCATGTGGTAACATTTTCTGAATCGGTAACTTTTGTAAGGCCTGGAAAATAAGAAAAATAGGCTAGAGTAGTTCTTATGTTATCGTTGTTAACAGGTCCTTCTATTTTAGATACCTTGTCAGCAGACAGACTTTTTTTATCAGGGTGGTGCCTCCACTTTTCTTCTTCTTTTTTGTCTTTGGGTAAATAATAAGAGATCCGGCGTTCTGACCTACCATTACGCTTAATTCCTACAACTCTTGCACCTATCCCTTTTCTATTTTTTGCGTATTCAAATTCTTCTGTATCGCCACTTGGATAGATCACACGCGATAGGTAGTCTCTATCTGAGAATTCTTGAAATTCATAGGTGATTCTGTGTCCATCTGATGTGTCTAAAGAAAATTGATAGGGGGTGCGGGGATGGTCTAGGCGGGCTCTAATCGAAGAAAACGTTTTTGTTTGATTAAGATTGGTACAGCGGATCTCTTGTATCCGATCTTTTTTATCATAAGAATATATATTTTTGTGTCCCGAGGGCAGCTCCTCGGTATCTAAGGTGTAAAAAATGCCGTTTCTATTTACCCGATGCCCGTGAGATAGAAATTTCTTGCCGCTGTAGTGAAGGACCGATCCGTCGGGTAGGTGCAGGGTAGCCTTACCTGTTTTTTCATTGATCCGAAAATAGTTTTTATTTTGATTAGATTTTCCGGAGAGCTTGCCAAAAGATTTTCCATTTCTTGGTTTAGGTCGCAAAATAACATGGTGACTTCCTTCTTTTGCTGCAAAGACATACGGTGTCAATCCACCAGATACATCAGAAATATATGCTTTATAGCTTTTACTACTATCATAACAGATGATCAGAGCATGAGTTTGAGATAATAAGCTCCAGCCACCCTGGATAATAAAGCCGTTCTTCAGGTTTTTAAGCTCGAGGTCCGTGTTATCTTCCTCTCTTTCTAAAGCCCCAAAGCTTGTATATGTTCTTGGGATCTGTAGGTTTTTTGCGCCCCCTACAACACTATCTTGTATACTCAGCTGCAAGCTGCCGGTTACTACATTGACGTTGTAAACAACAGCGGGATTTTCTTCATCGTCTACATCGGTAAAGCTTGTTAGCAAGCAAGCAATGAGTAGGTATATCACACTTTTTAAGAGCACTTATCCGCCTATAATAAAAAATTTTATCAATAATAATTAATTTTTTTATTTTTCGTCAAAAAGGGATTTTTTCAGACTTGCTTGTTTTGGTTTAAGGAACATAATGTGAGAAAAAAGATGAGTTATGAAACCAAGTCATTTTCAGATATTTTCTTTTAGTTCCATTCAGATCCTTGCCTCTGTTTTTGGGTTTGGTGATACTGAAGAAGAGGGAGATCGGTTTTGGGCGACCGATCAGGAGCAGGAAAGCGGTCAGCTACTGTTTTACAATCTCAAACAATATGGTGTTCTTTTCACTCCCACTGTTTTTACAAGTAGTGGATGGGATGTGGCTGGAGGCAGACACAGAACAACTGATGGGAACTTAGAGTATCTTTTGGATGTCAATCTACAGCTGGAAAGCGAGAAGCTCGTTCATTTTTCCGGTGGAGTATTTTGTGTAGATTTTCAAATGAGAAGAGGTGGACATCCAAGTAATGATGTGGGCTCCTATGAACCTCTTCTGTATATCGAGTCTTCTAATGTAACGCAGCTTGGAGAATTTTGGTATAAGCAGTCCTTTAATAAGGAGCATTATTGGATAAAGATAGGTAAAAATGATTGTTCTCGCAATTTTGATTACTCACAAAATGCAGCGTATTTTCAATATCAAAGCTTCCAAAACATCCCTACAATCAGAGATTTGCCCTACTATCCGAATTCAGCTATGGGAATCGTTGCATATGCTCAGCCCATTGAACCTCTTGGGCTGACGATCGGTTTATTTGATGGGTCTGCAGTCCTTGGTGTCCAGACAGGATCTTTAGGAATCACAGGAAATTTTTTTGATCACCTCCATGATCATGCTTTTATGATTATGGAAATAGATACAGGCTGGTCTATTTCTTCCAGGTGGACAGGTAGGCTGGGTGTTGGAGCTTGGCATAATACATCTCATGTTCCTCGCCATAATGGGAGGATTGCAAAAGGACTTCAGGGGGGATATCTCTTAATCGATCAGACGGTATGGAAATCGAATGTGGCTAATGATCCAAGACAGATCGGTCTTTTTATTCAAATAGGTGCTACCAGTCCTCAGGCAAGCGATGTAAAGCAGGTTTATGCAACGGGAATGAACTGGACAGGTGTTATACCAAGCAGAGCTCAAGATCAATTTGGTATAGGAATTGCTATGAATCGGTTTTCTTTAGTCAAAGGATCTGGTTTTATTAAACCCACAGAGACTGCCATAGAGACCTACTACCTGTATCAACCCTTTTCATGGATGAATATTCAGCCAGATCTGCAATATATCATCACTCCCGGTGGTAGTGGTACTGCCAATGCACTGGCGGTTTTTCTTAATATGGTAGTTATTTTTTAACCTTGATAATCTCAATGTATTTATAAAGGAAGTTCTCGGTTAGCAGAAGGAGGAAAGCGATCTGTCTGGGCCAGCCCAATTTGCTCTATTCTGTTTGCCAAAGCGTGCCAATTTTCCTTTAAAGCTTCTATTGTTTCTGCATCCTGTTCGTATGTTTTTGCAAGTGATACTAAATGTTCTTTTGTATCTAGGAGTTCTTCTTGTTCTTTTTCTTCTGCGTATAGTAACCCTTCAATTATTCTTTTTCTTCCGGCATTATGTGTAATGCTATAACTGTCTTCGTATGCTGTAATAACCTTTTCAATCCGCTCTAATTCCTCTTCAATCATTTTTTGATGGTCTTCAAGAGGTCCTTGAGTGCCTTCAAAAATACTGACGAAAAGTAAAAAGCTGGGATGGAATGAAGCAACTGAGCTCTTGAGGGTACCCAACTGGTCTTCTGTGTTATGCCAAGGTAAATGTGCATGCCGATCTATTGCCTGATTTAGGCCAGCAAGCTGTGTTTCAACAACGGTGCTGATCCGCTCAAAGCGGCCTAGGTGTGTAGCAAATCTATCAACACTTTGACCCAGATTCCTGTTTTCTTCTTGTAAAAGATCTGTAATCTGACTTAACCGACCGACTTCTGCTTGTAGATCTTGATTAGTTTGTTCCAGCTCGTTTTTAGCTTGCACTAGTTGTCTAATTGCCTGCTCTAGCAGCTCTCTTTGGGTGGCTTCTTCTTGTGCCACTATAAGAGCGGTGCTTGAACCGAGCAGGCCCATTCCCGTAATCAATGGATTGTGTGCTACAACTCCTGCTGCAGTAAAAAGATTGGATAGCAAACCCATTTGAGCTGAAAAACTCTGGATATTACCAAAGATCTGTTGGGCAAATCCAAGCATCGCTTGTCTGGGATTAGTTTCTAGTAGAGCTCTGTTGGCAAGTGTTCTGGCTCGGACGGGAACTAGTTGTCTTTGAAAGTTCGCCCACCAAGCTCTTGGATTTCGTAACAGCCCCAAAATATCGGGGTCAATTTCATAATGGGGTTGGCTACCGATAGAAAAAGGGGAACGTATCCGATTAGAAGCTGGGGGAACGGGTGTGATTGCCATAAAATAACCTCTATATTAAAAAAGTTATTTTAACAAAATCTTTATATAATGCAAAAGTTTATATTAGGTGGAATAGGTCTCTAAGAACTGCCAGCACCACTTCGATGACGATCAGTACAATAATAGTCCACTCCAGGCGAGACGAGTGTTGGTGTTTGAGTTCATCGCTTAGAATTTCAAAGAGCTCATGGACCACAGTCAGCCGCTTATTTAAAACCTCTACCCTTTTGCTAACATCGAGATAATGTGCTGTTTTCCGATAAAACGGTTCTAGCTCGGGATAGTCCCAAAAAAATTCAGGGGTATCAAGTGTCTCAGAATGCAGGTTGATAAAGTTTCTCTCGATAAATAGAGCTCCCATTTTTTGAGAAATCTCTTTTCTCGATAAGCCAATTTTTCCTTTGATCGCAAGTTCCGAAGGTAAATGCTTGGTGACATCGATGGTTTTTTGAATGACCTCTTCAAAAGTGGTGAGTTTAACAGACTGGGCAAGGCCATGGGAGATGGCAAGTTTTGTCAGAACATTTTTATTGTGGAGGATGATTTCATCTTCTTCGATACGCATATGCTCGCCGAAGGTGAAGGTGAATTCATCCAGTTCAATTTTTGTATTGGCTTCCCTTTCAAAGTCTTTGGCATCTACAATAATTTCTTTTTCTTCTGAGTCGCTAAATCCCCAGCAAACGATCACCCCGTAAGAAAAATAAAAGACATCTCCCTTATTTTTTTTCTCTTCCCTCATTTGAATGTGAACTACATCACGAAAGAGTTGGGCCGGGCCCTCTGTAATAAGAGATTGGAAAAGGCGGGGGATATCAAAAGAAGAAGCTGTGCAGTAACAGGTGCAACGCATAAAGGTATACTTGTGTAATCGATCTATACTTCTTTTATAAGAGAATGTTTTCTAAAAAAACAGTAAAAAATAATTTTACACTTTCCTATATTTTTTTTTGTTGCAGAGATTGACTTGCCTAATTTATGATTCTTGCTTCTTGATCACATATCTTGCGAGAGTGGCGGAATTGGTAGACGCGCTACTTTGAGGTGGTAGTGAGGGTTTCCTCTTGGGGGTTCGAGTCCCCCCTTTCGCAATCATTCAGTTCTATTTATTCATATCCCTTTTTTTTCATTGATGTTCTTAAGAATAGATATCCATTACTTATTCAGAAATTTTTGCTTTCCGAGTGCTCTGATGTGGCATTTGCGATCTGAAATAAATTTTTATCTTTTCAAGTAAGCAGTCTGAGATCGTCAGTTCTTTCAGTAGATCAAAGGAGCGGACAGAGGACAGGGCTTGCATCACCCGCCATTCTATTGGAGAAAAGTGGGTTGAGGGATCTTTTTTATGAGAATAGCAGAACAGATCTGTATCAAATAGATAGAGCTCTTCTTGGCGTTTACAGATACAGCAGAAGGGCTCCAAAAGCAGTACCCCTTCGTGTTTCATTAATTTCAATAGAAAGCTTGCTTCTAAAGTAGGTAGCAAAGAGGTGAAAAAGGGGATCTGTTTTAAATAGCGCGATAGAAGATGGTAAAGGGCGGGAGAGGATTTACCAGGATACTGAGTTTCTAATACCATTTGTATTAGCCCGATACTCATCTGTAAAAAGCTATACTTGTCTCTTAAGAAAAGGTGGGCATCAATCATCGATGCCTCTGTACACAGAAGGATGTTCGAGCGAGTTTGAAGATACAAAAATTCTACCTGGCTTAAAGGATTAATGCAGGCCATAAGCTGAGGTTTTTTCTTCGATAGTCCTTTAACAATTATGCTCGCGATCCCTTCTTCTTCAGATAAGATGGTTAGGATCGATTGCCTATCTTTAAACGGTATTGCTTTTAGAACAATTGCATGGAGTTTTTTTTCTATCATCCCCTTACTTTATTCAACCCCTAGTTTATTTGACTAGGCTAAAGAAAAGCTGGAAGGGTAGAGCAGATTCTTATAGAAGATTTTTTACACTTTTCTAAAATAAACTTGCCTCGATATTTTTCTCCCCCTTGTGTGTTTTATTTGGTTTATATGGTATGCTTTTGTCTTTAGTAAGAAAAGACACCGGGGGTGCTGATAAAAACGATGTTTTTATCAGCTGAGATAGTCCCCAAGCACCTGATCTGGGTTATGCCAGCGGAGGGAGTGTGTAAGCAAAAGATCAGCTATCGATGATCTTTTTATCTTCACTCTCTTGTATCGGGTTATATAGACGTAAAGACTGTGAGGGTTTTAGTGGATATAAAACAATCGTATTCCCGTATTTTAAGTCTGTGTATCGGGAATTTATTAGAACATTACGATACAGCTTTATTCGGGTTTTTATCTTGCGTTCTAGCTCCTGTTATTTTTCCTGAAAAAGAGCCTTTATCTGCTTTAATTCTTACCTATGCAATCATTCCTGTGGCAATGCTTGCAAGGCCTGTAGGCTCTTTGCTTTTTGGATTTATTGGAGACTATTACGGGCGGGCTACCGCTCTGTCTTTGTCTTTAATTGGTATGGGTCTTGTATCCTTGCTTATGGCAATTGGACCCTCTTTTATTGCTTTTGGGCTATCAGCTTCTTTATTTTGGTGTCTAACAAGAGCTCTGCAAAATTTCCTTGCAGCAGGAGAGACGTGTGGCGGCGCTATTTTTTTATTAGAAAGCAGCCAAAATAAAGAACACGATATCTTAAGTAGTTTGTATAGCGCATCGACCATCGGTGGAATCTTACTTGCCTCGATTGCTACAACATTGCTGTCGACGCTTAATCAGATTGAGACTGGATGGGGTTATTTGTATCTTTTTGGATCGATTACAGCTTTATTTGGGTATTTAATTCGTCGCAGAATAAAGACGGATCAGATCCCAGATTCTGATGTTAGCCCCTCTGATAAAAAAAAATTAGGTATTGGTGTCCTTTGGTTATACAGGCGCCCACTTTTATCGATTGCCGTTTGTTCTGGCTTTTCTTATGCCAATTACACTATTGCCTTGATTGTGCTAAGTGGATTTATTCCCCTTGTATCAGATCAAAGCCAGCAGCTCATGATCCCTGTTAATACAGCATTGCTAGTCATCGATTTACTCTTACTGCCTCTATTTGGTTACCTAGCATCTAAGATTTCTCGTTATAGATTGATGCTCGTTGCAAGTCTTAGCGCCTGTATTACGTGCGCTCCTTTATTTTTTCTTTTGCAAGGGGCCTCTTTTGGTATGATCCTATTGATTAGAATCTTTTTTGTGGTCATTGGAGCTGCATTTGCAGCCCCCATGCATGCGCTACTTCAAACATGGATTCCTAAGGTTCATCGGTATTCTGTTATTTCTTTTGGTTATGCAATAGGCTCGCAGCTGCTGGGTGGCCCGTGCGCCACACTCACTCTGTGGTTATTTAAAATTACAGGGAGTTATTTTGGTATGGCACTCTATTGGATGATCCTTGCCACTGCAACAAGTGTTGTCCTTTTGCGGGCATCTATGAAGGATCATCAAAAGGTCTTATCTTTTTAAACGATGAAAAGATTAGATAGCTGAAAATAAGTGAGCCTGTTTCTCTTCTTTATGTAGAGAGGGGTTTGATTTTTCGGTCCCTTTTCAATCGTAAAAACATCCGCAACTAGGACAACAGCTTGAAAAATGCCTGATTTATCGGGCTACAGCCCCAGATCCTTAGGTTAGATGACGGTGTTTTAGAGTCCGGTTATTTTGATGAAATCATCGGCTTTTTTTAAATAATGGAATCACAAAAGTAGATTGCATGAGGTTAGTTCCCCCCATCTCAAATGATAATGGGTCTGATTTCATCGGATTCATTCAATCTATTTTTATACAATATAGAGACTTTGTCTATGAGAGGTAGTTATAATCCTGTAAAAACAATTGTGTTTTTTTGTCTATTTCCCTATCCTCACATGGTAACTATAATTTTTTTGCACCGATAGCTCAATGGATAGAGTACCCGGCTTCGAACCGGGTGGTTACAGGTTCGAGTCCCGTTCGGTGCACCATTCAATACATCTTTTATGCCAATTTCCATTTTCTCTATTACACAAACAGCATATGCCCGGCTTATTTATCAAGAGATCGGTCGTGGTTATCAACATGGCTTGAGAGTATATAGGGACTGGTTTCAATCAGGACAGGTAAGTGCTGCAGCTGATTGGATAGAGCCCCAAGCAAGAGATCTAGTGGCAAAGATTCTATCGATCACCGACTTTAGTTTACCTATCAAATCAAAAGAATTACAGGAAGCAGAGCTCATTAAATTCCTTCTGCGGTTTCATGATGGTCTCGAGTCTGAGTCTGTTTTGATCCCTATGCGTTTTGGGACAACACTTTGCATCTCTTCCCAGATAGGATGTCGGATGGGTTGCAGCTTTTGTCAGACCGGTAAAATGGGCCTTTTGCGGCATCTGACGTCTGCTGAAATTGTGGCCCAGGTATTTTGTGCTGTTCATATATACAAAATGCCTGTCCGTAATATTGTATTTATGGGTATGGGAGAGCCTCTTGATAATTTTGATGCTGTCATGCAAGCAGTCAGGATCCTTACCTGTCCTGGTGGTTTTGGAATAGGACCTGCTCGTATTACTATATCGACAAGTGGTCTGGTGGATGGAATTTACCGGCTGATTGATGAGGCCTATCCTGCATTAAACCTTGCCGTCTCTGTCAATGCTCCCAACGATATGATTCGGGCGAAAATTATGCCGGTCAATAAAGAGTGGGATATGCAGGCATTAAAAGTGGCTATGCAAGCATACTGCGCTCATCCCCGTAGACAGATTTTAGCAGAATATGTCTTGCTAGAGGGTGTCAATGATAGTTTAGAGTGCGCAGATCAGCTAGCTCATTATTTAGAAGGGCTCCGTGTTAAAGTCAACCTCATCCCCTATAATCCTCAACTAAGAGATCGGTTTGCTCCTCCGCAAGAGACTGTAAAACAGGCTTTTTTATCCCGTATGAAAGAAAAAGGATATCAAACGATGTTGAGATCTACAAAAGGGCAGAAGATCATGGCAGCCTGTGGTCAACTAGGCAATCAGCAGCAAAGAAAACGGCTCATTAGTATCGGGTCTTCGACCTAAAAGTCATCACTCTTTATATGAGATTCAATTCGCAGTTACTAGCTTGTCTACAGAGTCTGGAAATTCTATATCACTTTTTGTGTAAAAAAGAGAGGGGAGTTCTTTTGTGATAAGAGCTAAAAAAGACTTAGTCTGCTCTTGAGATAAGATGAAGACTACCTCAATCGGTAAATTGGCACCCAGTTCAAAGAAATGTTCTTCGTGAATTGTTCCATGACGTCCGTATCCTGCGATGGCACGAAACACCGAACCTCCGGGGATTGTGTGCTCTTTTGCACATTTTAGGATCCAATCATAGGTTAATATCCCTTTATGCTGATGGTTTTCATATGTATAAAATTTTAAACAAATACCTTCCATTGTCCTCCTCTAAACCGTGAAATATTTCATTGTGTATATCCCTAAAATCGTTGCAAAAATAGTGCCTGCTACATGACTTATAATAATAAGAGCCGTCCAGAAATATTGTTGATGGGATACAAGATAGACTGTTTCGGCCGAAAAAGTGGAAAATGTCGTTAGTCCTCCCAAAAAACCCGTGGCGACTGCCATCCTTATTGCAGGGGAAAATAAAACATGATCTTTGGTGATCGCCATGAATATCCCCATCAAAAAGCCACCGATCAGGTTAGCAGCTAGAGTTCCAATTGGAATCACAGGAAACAGCCCGTTCATTTTTAATCCAAGCCAAAAACGGAGCCAGGCTCCTAAAGTGGCTCCAATCCCTATATATAGAAAGGGATACATAATTTCTCTCCTTGCCTAATTTCCTTCATTGCATAACTTGTATTTTTTCTGTTTAAAAAAGAGGTTTTTTTAATTTGTTATTATCAAAATCCTGGAAGGAGGTAGTGTACTTGCACTTTATAAGCGGCTGAGAACAGCTTTTGATTATTTAATTAAGTATTATTTTAATATATAATTTAATTTTAATCTATGCTTAAATTAACTTTTTAGTTATTCTTTATTATAATAAAGAAGTAATAAGCTTAATTAATAGGTTGTTTATGTTTTCACGTATTTATCCTTCTCCTAGAATACCTGTTTCGATGCCAACTATTCCAGAGGATAATGGACTACAAGCCCTTGAATTATATCCAAAAAATGGGATTGGAAGGATAGGAGATGAAAAACTTTTGAAGCATTATAAATTTAATGATCCTAGAGTAAAGCCTATTACTTTATTATCTGGGGAGCAGATCCATAGATTCGGTACAGAAAGAATTTCTGCCTTAGGTATTGAAGCTATCGAATCTATTTTTTTTCAACTCACACCCAGCCAAGTAGGATCGATAAACCCTGTTGTATTGAGGAAAATGATCTACAAATTACATCCTTGTCACATACACGCTCTTAATACAGACCAGTTAGAGGTTGTGGTCGATCTATTTAGCCCTACTAAAATCCAATATCTTAGCACAGCCCAAATCTCTTCTGTGTTACCCCATCTCTCTCGTTTGCAAAAAAGCAGCTTATCTGCAGCACAACGGTCTTCGCTGCCTTTTTGTCAGAGACTCTACTACTGCCTGTAGCCAGTAGCTTTTCCATATTTGCTGCCTATTTCTTTCTATTTTCCCTTGTCTATGCTCTTTATGTTTAAAAAATGGCAGTAAGATCACTCAAGACCCTGCATCGCAGATCCTATAAATAGTTCAGCTTTGCGTAATGTTATAATTTCTGATAGGCTGTTAGAAGGTCTGCCTGAAAAAACATCTACATTAAGAATTAAAAGAACCCTTCTGCTCCCATTTTATTTTATGAGTTGGCTCTTCCATGAATAGATTAGGGCTTCTAAAAAATCTAATCTTCATTATAAGGTTTAAAGCTTTATTTTAAGGAGCTTTTGTCATGAAGGGATTAGCTATTATAATCTGCATGTGGAGTGTTTTGATGTCACTCTCTGCGGATGAGAGCGATTGTTTATGCGGAACAGTTCCCAGTGACCCGGATTATGTAGAGGCTGTTTTGCTATTGAAATCGTCTATTGAGGATACCTCTTTGCTTTTGGGAAGAGTTGTTTCCCCCTCCGTCGCAAGTGGCTTCTACCCTTCTTCAGATTTAAGAGAAGATCTAGATGATCCGTATCCTTTTGAGGGCAGTATTTACTGGGCTGTCATAAGTAAATGGAATTTAAGCGGCACGGAAGTTCCAAGTAAGATTAAAAGAGAGTTTAGTCTAGAGCCTTATGATGCGGGACCTTCAGGACGGGGATATCGAAAAAAAGTATTCAAGTTCAATAAAAATTATGCAGCGATTCCTCAAGCTTTTACCCTTCTAAAAAAAGATCTTGAGACTTTATATGAAAAGAACGAGTCTTTTTTGAAGGCTCGTATTAACGACCTCTCTAATAAAATCCCAGTTTATGAATGGCATATATTAATAGAGAGATTGACGAATAAAAAAACACTATTAGAAGAAAAGAAACAAGAAAAAAGGATCTGTACAGAACACCTTAATTTCATAAATAAAAAAGAGAAGCAGGCTTTTGCTTTCTGCAAAGAATCTCTCGATTTCTGCATAGCACACCATGATAGTCCGCAAGCTTATGTCCATCGAGGCCTTTTTGATTATTTGGAGGGAAATTCCTTGGATGCTTTACGGTGTGTGAAAGCAGGATTACAAAAAATAACAAACACAGACCTTGAAAAACTTCAGCAAGAAGCCTTGGCTTTAAAAGGTCAAACAGAGATGGAAGTGGGTCTATATGCTGATGCTGTCATAACACTGTCCGATTTAATTCAGCGCGATCCACAAAATAAAGGGGTTTATTTCGACCGGGCGGGTGCTTATTTTGAGCTCGGTGATTTTGATTTATCAATGAAAGATTATTTGACTGCAGACATCAAATTTGAGCCGATTACAAATGATATTCAAACGGTGGCTTTTGCCTTAGGACTTACCAAAGGTGTTGTTCAAGGAGCCTTAGAAGCTAGTACTGAGTTCATCCCTTCTGTATTATCTTCCTTCGAGGGTATTGGTCATGGGTTATGGGCTTTTGCATCAGACCCTGCTCAAATGTCTAAAGAATTTGTCCAAGCCTCTCAGGAATGCATTGAATTTATTCGTACTCACACACCCCAAGACACTTTATTACAGCTTGCCCCAGAACTCAAAGACCTCATTGAACAATGGGATACATTTAAAAATGCAAAAAGAGGGGAGATGACAGGTCTCATTATTGGAAAGTATGGGGTGGATATCTTTGCAGGAGTTGGGGTCAACAAGATGATGCAGTCGTATCGCGCCCTTAAACGCGCCAATAATCTAATGACATTTCAAGCCATGGCAATTAGTGAGAGAAATAGTACTCTTATTAAGTTAGAAGCCGGACGAAGGGCTCGGGTCAGACGAGAGATTTTGCGTAATGGCAATCTGCAAATTCAGGCTGATAAGCAGGGTAAGCATATTTCAGGTCACAGGAATTATAATCTGATAAAAAATAAAAGCATCTTAGAGCATCCCGATCCCCAGAGACTAGTTAATGAATTTGCAGGCAAAGGGATGAGGGAGATGAATCTATTACCCGGTTCACCAGGTTACCAGGAGATTGTGGATTTTGGAGAATTTATCGGGTATGCTGTTGTCCGTGAAGGTGGAGAGAAAATCCCTACAACATGGGGAAAAATTCAATATGCAAAAGATGGTGTTCATATTGTACCAAATCTAGGTATGAGGTAGTCGTGAAGCAATTTTCAGTAGAATACGCTTTATTAGGAATACAAAGCGCTTTATTAGGTGAGGTAATTCCTGCTTTAAGAGCCGTTTTCGTTAACGTTGATCCTGACCAAGAGATATTCTACTGTTATTTTTATCAAGATGGGAAGATGTCCGAGGTAAATCAGGACATTTGGGAGTGCGTTATTACAGAAGCTAGTGCGGATTTAGGTCATTGTTTCGTGACGAGCAAGATAGAAAGACTAGACTATCCGAAGGTAATAGAGGGCAGGGGGTACTGCGCTTACTTAAGAAAGGAAGAGTCTGGGCTGACCTGTTTTCGAGTTGAGGAGCCTCAGATCATCATGGTAAAGCCCACCTTAGCCTACGCTCTTTTAGCTGTACAGAAGGCATTATTGGCAGAGGTGACCCCTGAACTCAGGTCTGTGGTTGTAGATGTGGAGGCAGACCCGCTAAAGCTTTATATTCGTTTTTATTACGATGGGGCAATTTCTGAAGCATTATATCAGTCTTGGGAATCTGCTCAAGAAAAAGCTCAATTATATTTTGGCTTCAGCGCTATCCTTGATGGAGGGATAGAGAGGAGAGATTATCCAGAGGAAATGCCCTTTCGCGGCCGTTATGCTTATCTCAGAAAAGAATAAGCTAGTTTTGGCAGGTTCTTCATCTGGCATACAATCTTTGTTAGCAGGAGATTGTGGATTTTGGAGAATTTATCGGGCATGCTGTTGTCCGTGAAAGTACAGAGAAAATCCCTAGAACATGGGGAAAAATTCACTATGCAAAAGATGGTGTTCATATTGTTCCTCGAAAACCACAGAGGTGAAAATGGAAAGTTCTTCAATAGAATATGCTTTATTAGCAATACAAAGCGCCCTACTTGGGGAAGTGACTCCAGCGTTAAGGGCTGTGTTTATTGACTTGGATCAAGATCAGGATCTGTTTCTTGCTAATTTTTATTACGATGGAGAAGCTTCCGAAGAGAGGATAGATCTTTGGGATTGTGTTGTTACAGAAGCCAGTGCCGATTTAGACCAGTGGTTCAGCAGGAGTAAGATAGAAAGACTAGACTATCCGAAGGTAATAGAGGGCAGGGGATACTGCGCTTACTTAAGAAAGGAAGAGTCTGGGCTGACCTGTTTTCGAGTTGAGGAGCCACAGATCAGCATGGTAAAGCCCACCTTAGCCTACGCCCTTCTAGCTGTGCAGAATGCATTATTGGCTGAGGTGACTCCTGAACTCAGGTCTGTGGTTGTAGATGTGGAGACAGACCCTCTAAAGCTTTATATCCGTTTTTATTACGATGGGGCAATTTCTGAAGCATTGCATCAGTCTTGGGAATCTGCTCAAGAAAAAGCTCAAGTATATTTTGGCTTCAGCGCTATCCTTGATGGAGGGATAGAGAGGAGAGATTATCCAGAGGAAATGCCTTTTCGCGGCCGTTATGCATATCGCAGAAAAGAATAAGCTGTTTTTATCAGGTTCTTCATCTGGCATAAAACTTTTGTAATAAAAAATATTTTATTTCAAAGCTTAATTGTATATCCATCTGTTCCATTAAATCTTTTAAAATGCATATACTGCGCTTAGATAGCATAATAGATCAGGGAGCAGATCATGGTGGATGCAAAAAAAATGGAAGAGGCCGGTTATAATATTCAGATTCTAGGGCGTACGATGTTTGTTACAGATGCAATGAAAAATCATGCAATGACAAAATTATCTAAACTCGATCGTTTTCATCATCATTTAATCGATTTACATGTGACGCTTGATGCGCATAAGATAGAACACTCAGCTTTAATTGTGATGAAATTTGATCACTTTAAAGTGACCGCACATGCTACCGCATCTGATATGTATGTAGCCATTGATCAGGCAGCGGATAAAATTCAAAAACAGATCCGCAGGTGGAAAGAAAAAATTCAAGACCATACCAAGAAAAAAATGTCTATTGGAGAAATGCAGGTAAATATCCTGATGCGCCCGAGCGAGATCGATGAATATAATAAAGATATGGAAATCGAGCTGGAAGAGACAAGACAAAAACAAATGCTACCAGGTAAAGTCATTAGAAAAAAAACCATGCCACTGAAAATGTTAACAAGTGATGAAGCGGTGATGAAAATGGAGCTATCAGGCGATCCATTCCTTGTATATAAAGGGGAAGAAGATCAAAAGCTCAAGGTGATCTACCGTACAAAAGACGGCAACTATGGTGTTATTAAAGCCGAATAAACAGCAAATATTTGACCCTATTCGTAAGAAGTGGGTCTTGTCTACCCCTGAAGAAATTGTAAGGCAAGAGCTCATTGATCGTATGATCCGTGAGCTCTTCTATCCTAAAGAACTCATGGCGATCGAAAAAGTGCTCTCCACCATACCAACGGTAGATAATACCAAATCTCCCCCTGCTGACAGGAGAGTGGATATGGTATGTTTTGCTAAGGGGATTCATCAAGCCTTGCCCTTATACCCTTTGCTTCTTGTTGAGTGTAAAGAATCTGTTTTGCTAAAGGAGCAGGCAAAGGATCAGGTAATAGGGTATAATTATTTTATTAAGGCGTATTTTATAGCGGTGGCTTATCCTGGCGGAATCGATTGGGGGTATTATGATCGTTCAAAACAGGGTTACGTGTTTTTCTCCAACCTGCCATCTTATCACCGCCTTTTGCAGGCGGTAAAGCATGCTAGGGTATGAAGATGTCGCCGTTTTATGTGTGCCAGCTCAGTATGCGATAGCTCATCTACAGCTGCTGAGCACATGGCAAGAAGAAAAAGAAGGGCGCGCATTAGTTCTTCTACAAGAGGAGCAAGATTTGCTGCCCTCTGATATACCATCTACCTGCCTCTACAGGTTAACCGATCCTATCGATCAGTCGCTGACAAGTCTTGCTTGGCATTATGTGTTTTTGACCGTTAAATTATGGGTTCCAGGAGATGCTTTTTGGGCTCATAAGGATGCTTTTGAAAGGGCGGTGCTCGGGGTTCATTTAGTCGGATCAGAGACAAAAGATTTTTATTCCAAAGCAATTTATAATACTTGTTTAAACATCCTGCAAGCTAAAGAGAGCTTTTGTGTAAAAAGTTTAGAAGGGGCCCTGAAAGACTTGCCTGCTATTATCTGCGGGGCAGGACCTACCCTGTCAGATCAGATCCCTATATTGAAATCCTGTGGATCCAAAGCTGTGATTTTTGCAGGTGGCGCTGCTCTATCTGCTTTATCATCAGAGCAAGTTCCTTTTCATATATCGGCAGGGGTTGATCCCGATCCTGACCCCAATCGATCTTTACCACCCCTCAATCACCCTTCACCCTTTTTTTACCAACAAAGGTTTTCCTCTGAGCTTCTTGCTAAAATAAATAGCTTAAAAATCCCTATACCGATTGGATATCCAGGTCCCTTTGATCGGTGGTTAACAAGCTCCGCTCCTAACCCTATTGAGCTGGATGGGGGGTGGACGGTTGCGACTTTCATGACATCAGTTGCCACATTTTTAGGATGCAATCCGATCATCTGGGTAGGCCTCGACTGCTCTTTTAAAGAGGGTATGTACGCTAAAACCGTGGCAGAGGCGAGTAAAGATCCTGATAAAGATCTTGAGGACACAGGCTCTGATATCAAAACAAAAAAGGATTGGGTAATGGCATCTATATGGCTATCTGAATGGATAGAAAGTCATCCAGATACCTCCTTCATTAATACATCGATTTTAAGCACCTTTGCACAACAAGATTCTATGTCTATATTTGAGGTGGCGAATCAGTATCTTCATGAGGAATATGATATCAAAGCGATGGTGCAGAAGATGATTGAGACTATTCTTCTTAAAGAAAAAGATAATCAACCTCAGAATGCAGTAGCTGTTTTTCATCAAAGCCTTGTTCGGATAAGAACCTACTTGGATCAGTTATTTGGTCTGTATTCTCAATACCACCCAGAAGATCCAACAACAAAAGCTGAGTTTATGCTGTTGCAATATGAACTTGAACAAGAAGTTTTTTATCAGACAGTCATCGAACCTGTATGGAGTGTTTGGAAAATAGTGTTTGCAAGATCGCTACCTAATGATCTAAAGGCGCCTATGCTCCACCAGATTCTTTTTTTTCGCACCATTATAGACAGCTATAAAGATCTAGAGGCTGCTTTATGAATCAGCCCTGTTATGAATTTATGCAAGGCTCTTACCGCCTTATCGATCATGAACTTGGGATCGAGTGTATCGATCAATGGAGCTACCTAGAGCTGCCAGAGGATCTATCTGGCTCCATAGAGGGCTCTTTGGTATTAATCCAATATTTTGAGACAGGACAGATTAATAAACTATACTCTACTCTCAGAGGCGTGCGTAATGGCCAGGCTAAATACTTCTCTTCTAATGGCTCTGTTATATGGGAAGGGTTTTATAAGCAGGGAAGGCTCCACGGCCCTTCTACTTATTTTGGAGATAGGGGTCAGCTTCTTTCTAAAACTTGGTTTTTTGAAGGGAAAAAGCAGGCACAAGCCTTGTTTTATTCCTCTTCGGAAACCTTGATTCAATCGATCTCTTATAAAGAAGGTCAGCTCCATGGAGCTCACCTCTGTTTTTATGACAGTGGCAAGAAAAAAAGTCAGATGCAATATAATCAAGGTGTTTTAGAGGGGGCTGTTCTCTTGCTATTTGAATCAGGATCTATCAAGAGGTCATGCTCTTTTAAACAAGGGGCCAAAGATGGTTATGATAGGATCTTTAATCAAGAGGGAATGCTTCTTGATGAAGGGTGTTATGAAAATGGAATCCCTGTTGGATTGCATAGAAGGTTTTACCCTTCAGGAGCTATGCAAGAGGAGTTGTTCTATGAAAACGGCGCTGTTATTAAATTAAAGAAGTGGGATGGTAGCGGGCATCTATTACAAGGTCAGGGGCATGCTACTATCTAATATGAAAGGTGTAAAAGAGCATAACGTCTCTGTTTTACAACAGTATTATCCCGATATCGCTTTTTCTTATATGTGTAGCCATTTGAAGAGGACAGTGCTCTTAGATCAAGGGATCGATTTTCCAAAATGGTTAAGTGGGATTCCACTCGATCAGATTGAGGTCCTCTATCTTTATGGAATAGAGGGGGGACTTTATTACCGGTTGCTACATCCCTGGCTTAAAGAGAAAAAAGAGAGGGTTCTTATCATTTTAGAATCCAGTATGGATCATATCGATCTGTTTCTCTCTTATGATCTTGCCAGCCAGATCCTTGTCGATCCCCAAGCCCGGTTTCTTTTTATACAAAGTGATCAGGATGTAAAAGAAGTATTAAAACAATGTTGTCTTGCGATTCCAAGTAACAAAGTAGAGCTGGTAGCCACAAGGCGCTATCAAAAAAAATATCGGAAAAAAATTGACGAGCTGAAACGTTTTCTCTATCGCAACGCCCTTATTTTTTACTCCTGGACGTGTGAGAGTCTGCATTACCATTTTCTGCTTGAGAATATTGTGTCAAATATTCGCCTGTTAGATCGGGCCTGCTATGTCAATCAACTCAAAGGGGCCTTTGCAAATATACCCGCTATTATCTGTGGAGCCGGACCATCTTTAGATGAAGAGCTGCAGCACTTAAAAGACATGGATGCTCACGCACTGATTTTTGCTGGCGGCTCGGCAATTTCAGCTTTAACGACTCAAGGGATCCGGCCACACATTGCAATGGCCTTAGATCCCAACCAAGAAGAATACATCCGTCTTAAGACAGCCCAGGCATTTGAGACTCCTTTATTTTTTGCTCCACGACTGCAAAAACAGGTGTTAGATCTTGTAACTTGCCCGTTAGCTTATATGTCGACTGGAACGGGAGGGTCTTTTGAGTCGTGGATAGAGCAGCGTCTAGGTCTTGATATGCCTGTCTTAGGGATCGACTTAAGTCATGAGGCCCTTTCTGTAACTACAATGGCTGTGTCTTTAGCACGCTACATGGGCTGCTCTCCTATTATTTTTTGTGGTGTGGACCTTGCCTATACCGATAAAAAAAGGTATTCTAAAGGGGTGATGAGCTCCTCGGGCATTTTGATATCCGATATAGAAAAAAAGCAAGATGCAGCTGACAGGCTTATTATTACAAAAGATAGGGAAGGCAACAGCATTTATTCTCTTGTTCGGTGGGTGATGGAGGCAGAGGTTCTCGGTGATTATGCCCGGCAGAATCCAGATGTAGAGTTTTTTAATGCGACATCTAAAGGCCTGCCTATACCGGATGTTGGATATAGACCTTTAGCTCAGATCTTAGCAGATCTGAGCTGTAATGCTTACGATATGCAAGGAATGCTCCATATGGCTATGGAAGAGAGCTTCATTAACCCTTCTGAAAAGCTCCAAGCGTTATATGAAGAGCTCAAGGCAAGTCTTTTAAGAGCTACCGAGTTAATCAAAGATATTCTAAACGAGATAGATCAGGTAAAAAAACAGGCTCATGATCCCACCTATCCTCTTATGTCTGCCAGAAGAGTCTTGCTTGATATGGACCTGCAAGATGAGCTTGCATACCATGTCTTGCTAGAGAATGCTGCAAAAGGGATAGAAAAAATCTTTTTACGCAGGTATTGGACAGAGGCTACAGAGGACACAGAAGAATATAGAAGGTGTGTTTGCGAAAAAGAGCAGATCTTTTATACACATCTTTTAGAGTTTGCAAGCGCTCAGCACAGAGTGTTTTCTACTTGCTAGTGGCTATTGTATTCTTTTAACTTCGTTCTAAGTGTTTTGATGCTAATATCGAGCATTTCTGCTGTTTTTGTTTTGTTATTTTTCATCCTTGTTAATGTATTTAAGATGTGATTTTTTTCCACTTGAGCAAGGCTTGATCCGGTATCTATAACCTGTATCTGTGGTTGGGGTACATGGCATGACAGGTCTATGAGTAGGTCTGCTGGTTCAATAAGTTCATCAATATTCATCACAACACTTCTTTCAATTACATTGGCAAGTTCCCTGACATTACCAGGCCATGGGTATTCAAGAAGGCGGATTTTTGCAGCCTCTGAGAGTCGTTTGCTGCTTGTATGATTTTCTAAACAGATTTTCTTTAAGAAAAATTTAGCAAGGGGCAGGATATCTTCTTTTCTCTCTCTCAAGGGGGGCAGGTGCATTGGCACGACGTTGAGTCTGTAGTACAGATCTTCTCTAAAGTGTTTTTGTTCTATTGCATCTTTCATATTCCGGTTGGAGGTAGCAATAAAACGAGCATCGATTTTAATCGATTTATTCCCACCTACCCTCTCAAATTCTTGCTCTTGAATAGCTCGCAGTAACTTGGGTTGAATCTCTAATGGGATCTCAGAGATTTCATCGAGTAGTAAGGTCCCTGTGTCTGCCAGCTCAAAGCGGCCGATACGCCTATTAATGGCTCCTGTAAAAGCCCCCTTTTCATGACCAAAAAATTCCGATTCTAAAAGAGTATGAGGGATGGCTGCGCAGTTCACCCTGATAAAAGGTTTAGAGGCTCGTAAAGATCCAAAATGGATGGCGCTTGCAATCACTTCTTTTCCAGTTCCTGATTCACCACTAATAAAAACAGAGGCATTGCTTTTAGCTATTTTATAAGCTCTTTCCATGAGCTCTTTCATGATAGGGCTTTCGGCTATCATCTGTTTTTTATCAAGAGAATGTTGTAATGAAACCTCTTGGCGCAGCCGTTCATTCTCTTGTAATAAAGCTCCATGTTCCTGCGCTTTTTCTATGACTGTTTCCAGTGTCTCTTTAGGAAATGGTTTGATAAGGTAGTTGAAAGCACCAAGACGCATAGCCTCTACTGCTGTTTCTAAAGTGGCATAGGCGGTAGTGAGTATAAATATTGTTTTTGTATTAACACCTCTTGCCTTGTGTAATACGTCAATACCTGAAATATCGGGCAATCGAATATCGCTGATGATCAGATCAAACATCTCTTTTTTAATCAGATCCACAGCTTTGCTACCTGTATCTGCGTGGATGACATGCCATCTTTTTCTTTGCAGGACTTCTAGGATAAACGCAGTCATTAAAGGATCGTCTTCTACAAGTAATACTTTTTCAATGATCATAATAAAAATCCTTTGATTGGCAGGGTGATGATAAACAAGGTTCCGCAGTCGCTCGAAGATTTTACATCGATCTGCCCATGATGGGATTGAATAACTTTATAAGTTTGGTATAGGCCAAGACCGTTGCCGGTATTTTTGGTCGTAAAAAAAAGGGGAAAATAACCGCCCTAGATGCTCTTTAGCGATGCCAGGTCCATTATCTTTAACTGTAATCACAACACTTTCTTCTTTTGTAAAAACAGTGATGTGGATCACTCCTCGCTGCTCAATTGCTTGATGGGCATTGCGTAGAAGATGGATGAGACTCGAGCGGATCATGGCACGATCTGCAAGAAGCAGTATGCTTTTTTCATAAGCATGGCAGTGTATTTGAATCTCTTTTCTAAATGATGGGTCGATCTCGATCTGCGCACAGATCTCTTCCACAAGCTCAACAATATCTAAAGTTTCTAATTTAGGAGCAAGGGGGCGAGCACTTTGTAAGACATTTTCAATGAGCTGCCCAATTGTTTTACTCCCTTCGATAATATAACCGGCCATACGGCTCCAATCGGGATGTTCTTTACCTAGATCACTCTGTAAAATAGATGCAAATCCTTCGATACCACCAAGAGGATTACGTATTTCATGGGCTACTGTAGCTGCCATTTGTCCAAGCTCTTGCATCCGTCTTTGCTGGTGTTCTATTTTTATTTGCATCCGGTGTTTGGTAATGTCTCGAATGACTACAATGATCCCTTGCTGCAATCTGGTTTTCCCTAAAACTGGACTAATCGATACTTCCAGCTCTTTTTCTTCCCTGTGCTTGTCTATATGGATTGCATAGGTGATTTTGGGACAGATCATTTTATGTAGGGCCTCCGACATAGAAAACCCAAGCGCCCTGTCTGCAAAGGTATCGTTATACCTTGTAAATAAGACCTCTTGTTTTTTATGCTCCAAGATTTTTTCTGCAGCATCGTTATATGTTGTAATGATTCCAGATTGATTAATAAAAATGAGACCTTCATGGATATTTTTAATGATGCTATCGAGGTAGTGGGTCACTCGATCTAGTTGATTGGTTTTTTCTTGCAAAGTTTCAGTCAGTTGAACAAGAGCCTTTTCTAAGGCATGCCTTTCTTCTTCCTCACAAGAGGGGGATTGTATAGAGGCATCGGAAGAAAATAATCCTATTTCTTGTTCCATGTTTGCCTTTTTTTTCTTTTCTTCTTAAAATGCATATAAACAGGGGCTACCCTTGACTGTTGCATATGATAAAAAAAAATTAATTTCTATGATTAAATCACGTTTTACTTTGTTATTACTTCTTATTGTTTTGTCTGCTTGCTCGGGACTAGAACAATCACATCAAGAAAAAGTAAGAGAGCTCAATGCTCAAAAAGAGGCGATCTATCGCAGTCATGCAGATCAAAATTACGTCATTGACACCCCCATACATAGGCTTCGTGAGGCCTATCCTTGGGAGTCTTCTGGTGAGGGCAAGTTCCCACGTATTACCAAAGAGTTTTTTCGTTGCAAAGGCAGTAGTCTGCATCCCCCTGTATATAAACAAGGTAATACTCCCGAGCCCTTATTTGATTGTGATGGTTTATTAAAACATAGTCTGCCAGTTCGTAATGGCAAAGAATTCATTTACCCGATACTGCTTGATTTATTAAACCATGTACAAAATAAAACGATGCACAAGGTCATCATCACTTGCGGCCATAGATGCCCCACACACAATACTTATGGAGATCCTAGCGTATTTAACGGCAATTCCAAGCATATGCTCGGTGCAGAGGTCGATTTTTACGTGGAAGGAATGGAGCTAGTGCCCCAGCAAATTACTCAGTTGATTATCGATTATTTTAAAGAACATCCCTCCTATAAAGGGGATCAGGAATATGAAAAATTTCTTCGTCTAGAAAGTCATCTGACCAACGTTTCTTGCGCTCCCTGGTATAATAAAGAGATTCTTATTAAGATTTATCAGAAAACAGAGGGGCGTGATGTAGATAATCAGCACTCTCATCCCTATGTCTGTCTGCAGGTAAGGTTTGATCGGGATCAAAAAGAAAAGGTCCTCTACTCGTGGGATAAGGCTTTTAAGGGGTTTTTAAGATATTGATCTATATTCAGCAGACCCCCTATAATCTTTTCCAATTTCATATGCCGATGTGGCGGAATTGGTAGACGCGATAGACTCAAACTCTATTTCTAGCAATAGAGTGCTGGTTCGAGTCCAGTCGTCGGCACATCCCCGGAGACATTTTCAGAAATGGCAATGTTTCCGGTTTTTTCTTTTTGTAACCCATTGGTTTTCTGCAAGATAATCGCTAACGCTGGATTCAATCCATCGGTTCGATATTTTCCATCTTGAAAAATCAATTTTCCAGGAAATATCGAACCAAGCATTTTTCGTTTCACATCCAAGGTTGCCATTTGGAAGTAAATATCCATATGAGTCAGCAGACTAATACCATAGCCGCTATACTTTTCAAACGCCGTATCAGTAAACCTTAGATCTTCCATGTCACGCTTTAATTTCTCGATCTGGTCTTGAGTGTGGCGTTTAAGACGGTTATAGGAATCGGCTTCCAATTCACCAGTTACAAATCGTTGCTGATCAAATTTGAGTAGATTAGCTTCGTGACTGGTTAACTGATTTTTCAATTTAGCAAGCTGTTGTTCTCGATCACCTTCTTTAGCCTTAAAGGTAGCTTCCATCATGGCTAAATACAGCTCTGCCACTTCTGATTTTGGACGAAGGCTTTGCAAATAGTCATCAAATTTCTCATTTGTTTCTAACGCACTTAGCCGCATTTTACATCCATGTTGACAATGATAATAAGCGTATTTACCACCATTCCCAGAAGGCAGGCTTCCTGTTAAGTTACATCCACAATCAGAACACTTTAGATGGCCTCTTAGCGGTAGTTCTTCACGATATTTTTCTTTAGCAATTAAATGAGTATTTCCCTTTTCTCTTTGAAGCAAAATACGCTGTACGTTTGAAAAGGTTTTTTCTGGAATAATTCCTTGGTGAACGCCATCTACTAAGCACGTTGGTTCTTGATCTAATTCAGGAACATAAATTTTACCAATATAAACTGGATTTCGAAGCAGCAACCCAAATTGGGTTTTTCCAATTTTTAGACCTTTTTTTAGACAGATTTTACGTACTTGTTCTGCGGTATATAATCCAGTAGAAAACATTTCAAAAGCTTCTCCAATCAAAGGAGCTTCCTGGTTAGGAATTAAAAGAGGAGTTTTTGCAGCACTACTATCCTTTGAATAGCCTTTTGGTGGCATCCCATATGGATAATGACCTTCCTTTAATGCCCGCCTAATCCCATCTTTGGTGTTGCGTGATCGAATACGATTGTCGACCTCAGGAAGAGTCATATTGAGCATTTGAAGAAGAAAGGAGGCCGGATTATCGGAGTTTTCTGCATCATCAAGCGTTGTGACTTTAGTGCCACATTGTCAACGTCAAAATCAAAGCAAAATCCCCAATAGTGATGTTATTATTTTGGCGTTCATAGATTAATAGCCACATCATAGAAGAAATGAGAAAGACAATAGAGACAGCATAAAATGTTTTGACCTTAAACAAATACCAAAGAGCTTGACGATCTTTTGAAGCACTATCTTCCAAATACGTGCGTAAATATTTATTTTCATATTTCTCTCGAGCAAATAACTTAACGTTCAAAATATTTCCTATGCTATCAACGATTTTCCCCTACAACAGTGCTTCGCGCTTCTGAAAAAATCTCTGCATATTTTTGAGCTTTCTTAGAGAGGATGATAGAAGTCGATAGGAAAACAAGACTCCAAAGAAGCAATACCCATGCGAAATAAGGATGAACGACAAACATTGTGATAGTACCGATTATTAAGGCCAAGGCGCGTGATAGAAAATGATCGATGATATGGCTGATGACATGTGAAGCGCTTCTTGCCATGTCATTGATTTTGTTAGCAAGGCTTCCAGCAAAATTATTTTGAAAATAGTTATAAGAGTGGTTTTCTACATAATCAAACATTTCTTCTCTGATTTTATATTGCATATTTGGATAGGTTTTAATTGCTAACCAATCATAGAAGCGGAAAACGCACCACATGGAAGAAACGAGGCAAACATAAAGCAGCGCAGGAAACATCACCTCAGAAAATAAAGAACCCCTTCCCTCCCAGCTGGAAACTCTATCAATAATCAATTTTAAGGCATATGGTATGAGAGAAAGATTGCTAGCCCAAATAATTGCAACCATTACAAAGCCGAATAAGCAAAGCTTGTATTTCTTAGCAAAATACCATAAAAATTTAGGGAACGTGTGTGGAATAGAAGACATTTACTAACTCCTTAAGCCAAATTTCTTTTGAGGATCAAACCGGCCTGTGGAGATTTCAACAATTACTCCCTCTGCACACATTTTTTTTAGTCGTGAGCTTGCCGTTCTAGAAGTGACTTTCCACAATTCTTGGGCTTTTTTAGGTAATATTTCTTTATGCATTTTTAGGTATTCGATAACAGGCTTTTGCCATTCTTCAACACGAACCGACTTATTAACACCGTGATATAAAGTTGTGCGGAAAAAATTGCCTAATTCTTCAAATTTAGGAAGAGGTATTCCTTGTTGTGCGCAAATGTTTAACATTCTTCCAAGCCCAGATCCCCATTGCTCGATCAAATTTAATTCTCTAAATACACGACCAATCACACGATTACGCAACTGAGAGATACCTGAAAGAGCCGCTTCAAAACTTAATCCAAACGGCAAGCAACCTGGATTTGTTATTTCTATACGGTCTTCAAAAATTGCTATTTGGATTGAAGCCCCTTTGATTGAATAATCCGTATGTAAAAGAGCATTAACAACAGCTTCCCTAACTACAGTAGGGGGATATTGGGGAATATCTTTGCGTCTTGTTTCGCCAATTTCTGCAGCCATTGAAGTATGGCGACGAATAAATGCTATAATGGGTTCTAAAGCTGTTGAAATGGGTGCTTCAAGATTTTGCTGATCAATAATTTGAGATTTATCCGTTCCTGAAAAGCGGCCTAAGCGAATGACTGCATCTGGAAAAAAATCTTTATAGTGATCAGCAAATAGCAATACGGCTCCATTTGATGGCAATTCTTTAGCGTGATATTGAACGATAAGCCCCAATGATTTAGCAGTGCGGTCAGTCATTTTTTTTGAAATATTAGCAAACAATTCTTTAGCCAAATCAAAATTGATTTCATTTACAGTGCAATCAAAATTAGGCTGTTCATCAAAATACTTATGTTCTTTCAGTCTTTGGATTTCTAAGATAGTCGTGGCATCTGCCAATCGATTGGTAGAACCAAATCTAATATAAGTGCCTTCTTCTATCCCTTTTGATTTGATATAATAAGGGCCAAAACCATGAGGAACTGAGATAAGAAGCAGGTCTCTGTCTCTCCAGGTATGAAGTTGTAATGAAGGGATTAGCAAAGGAGAAACGGAATCTGCAATAGCATTTGCAATGCGTTCTTCTTCTTCCAAAACATTTGCAAGGCCGATCACATCTTTAGTTTTATCTTTAATACCAATAATCAGAGTACCCCCCGCTGTATTTGCAAAAGCTACAATGGTTTGAACGATCTTCTGTAAAGATTTGGTATTTTCCTTGAATTCAAGAGTTTTACCCTCATCTTTGATTAACAGTTCCTCTAGCATAACGATTCCTTTGATTGCTTACCCAGAAAATAACCCAGAAACACTAAGAAGTCAAGATCTTCCGGGTTGTTTTCATGAATTAATTTTCTGATTCACAATCTCTATCTTGAATGCACAAAATGCACTCATTTAGGTCAGTTGAGTACGTTTTGTGGAATTTAATTGAAAATCGAGCCCACTGGGTGGTGTATATCATACTGAGTTCTATTTCTTATTAGGGAGATAGAAAAGCTTAAGTTCCTGTCAGAACCAATAACTCCTCTCTGACTCTGGATGAATCTTCTCCCGGCTGAAGAAGCCGAACATCTAGGAAAGACTGAAGCTCATAGAGTTTTTTCATTCCCTCGAGAAATTGGTTCGAGAATGCGCCGGTGCTGGGCACATCCCCGGAGACATTTTCAGAAATGGCAATGTTTCCGGTTTTTTCTTTTTGTAACCCATTGGTTTTCTGTAAGATAATCGCTAACGCTGGATTCAATCCATCGGTTCGATATTTTCCATCCTGAAAAGATCAATTTTGCAGGGAAGATCGAACCAAGCAATTTTCTCTTTGCCTCTAACCCAGCTTCCTGAAAATACCAAGCCAAATCCTTCAAAAGACTCATTCCATACCTTGTGTACTTTTGGAAAGCTGTATTTGTGATTTCTAAATCTGCGACCTGAATATTCAAGTTGTCAATCTGTCCTAAAGTATGCGATTTGAGTCGTTGATAAGAATCAGCCTCTAGCTCTCCTGATATAAATCGTTGTTGGTCAATTTTGAGAAGGTTCTGTTTGTGCTGACCAATTTCAGTTTTGAGTTTTCTGATTTGCTGGTCTCGATCTCCCTCTTTAGCTTTGAAGAGCACTTCCATCATGGCCATTTGTAAGTCGATAACTTCTGGTGAAGGCTGTAGAGTATTAAGGAATTGAAAAAACTGTTCATGAGCAATTGTGGCATTGGCCCGAGACTTACAACCTTTTTCGCAATGATAGTAGGGATATTTACCCCCGTTTCCGGAAGATATGCTTCCAGTCCAATTCCTTCCACATTGAGGGCATTTCAAAAGCCCTCTTAATGGTAGTTCATCTCGAAGCTTTTCCTTGGAACAAAGATGAGAGTGTGTTTCCATTCTTTTATTTAAAAGCTTTTGCACTTTCCAAAATAGATCCGAAGGTACAATGGCTTGATGGACTCCATCCACTAATTGAGCCTCTTCATTCTCTGTTTCAGGAACATAAATCTTTCCCATGTAAACAGGATTTCTTAGCATCTGCCCAAATTGGCTACGCTGCAATTTCAACCCATTTTTCCACGAGGCCTTTCTAACATCTTCAATAGGAAATGCACCTGTTGCAAACACTTCAAATGCTTCTTTCACGAAAGGCGCTTGTTCATTCGGAATGAGCAAAGGAGTTTTCTGACCACCTCGATCCTTAGCATAACCTTTAGGTGATCCACCGTACGGATAAAATCCTTCCTTTAGTGCTCGGAAGATTCCAGCTTTAGTGTTTCTCGAACGGATACGGTTATCAATTTCGGGAAGCGTCATGTTTAACATGGTAAGCCAAGAAATTGGCTGGATTATCCGATTCCTCAGCATCGTCTAAGGTAACGACACGTGTTCCATGAGCTTGTAGTTCGCGATTCATCAAAATCGTATTAAAACA
>CAMCLJ010000012.1 GCA_945875745.1 Chlamydia trachomatis | reverse complement strand
TCTTCGAATTCTGTATCGAAATCTTCAGCACGTTTATTTTTTTGTTGACTCATTGTTTCCCTTTTCCCTTACACGACTAAAACCGTAAACCGGACTCGCGGGCCGCATTGGCTAGCTCAGCAAGTACTCCATGGTATTTATTATAACCACGATCAAAGATGACCGCATGAATATTTTGCTTTTTTGCTAATTCTGCAATCATTGTGCCCAACTTTCGCGCAGAATCTTTAGATTTGCCTCCAAGAGATTTGTCTTGAAGAGTTCCCGCGCTAAGTAAAGTAACAGATTTTTCATCATCGATAATCTGAACACTTAAATGCTTATTAGACTTAAAAACACTCATACGGGGTTTTTCAGAAGAACCTCTAACTTTTTTTCTAACACGAAGAAGTCGGCGACCTCTTTGTATATTTCTTTTCTTTATACTACTTTCCATGAGCCTTACTATCCTGTTTTACCTTTTGCCGCTTTACCTGCTTTCTTGCGCACGTACTCATTCTCGTAACGTATGCCTTTACCCTTATAAGGTTCAGGAGCTCTTTTAGCTCTTATGGCAGCAGCGAACTGACCAACTGTATGTTTATCAGAACCCGTAATGGTGATTGTAGTACTTTTATCAATAGCAATCTGCAGAGTTTTAGGGATATCGAGTTGAACTGGATGCGAAAAACCAAGCTGCAAATCTATTTTTTCCCCTTGAATACTCGCTCTATAACCAACACCGATAAGCAGTAATTTTTTCACAAAACCCTTACTTACGCCAGTGATCATATTGTTAAGCAAAGATCGATACAAGCCGTGAAATGCGCCTGGTATTTCTTTACTTGGATCTACTTCAACAGTAGCCATATCATTATCAATTTTTATAGACACACCGTCTTTTACTTCCTGCGAAAGATCCCCTTTAGGGCCTTTAACATGCAAGACATTTGCGACAATTTTAATTTCTATTCCTTTTGGAACCGGAATTGGAATTTTACCTAAGCGAGACATCAGTTACCTACTTTCCTTTTACCAAATATAACAAAGGAGCTCTCCACCCACTTTAAACTTTCTAGCTGTTTCACCATCAATAATTCCTTTGGGTGTTGAAAGAATTACAAGGCCCATTCCACCGTCGATCTTGGGAATGAATTTATGTCCTACATACCTTCTCAAGCCTGGAGAAGACATTCTTTTAAGACCAAAAATTACAGGATCTCTTCCATCTGCGTACTTAAGAAAAGCACGAACTTTCTTGTTTTCTTCATTTATAAGATAATTTTCTATAAATCCTTGTTCTTTAAGGACTTTAAGAATATTAAGCTTTAAATTGCTACGTGGAAAATCCACATATCTATGTTTTGCGCTAACCGCATTTCTTATTCTTGTTAAAAGATCTGCGACTGGATCACTTAATGCCATTTTTTCCTCTTACTATTTATTCAGTTTTAAAAGGGAATCCAAGATGAGTCAAAAGCTCAATACACTCTTGGTCAGTTTTTGCCGAGGTCACAAATGTAATATTCATTCCCTGCGTTCTCTTAACTGAGTCCAGATTGATCTCAGGAAATACAATTTGCTCTTGAATCCCTATTGAGTAACTGCCTCGACCATCACACTTGAGAGGGAACCCTCTAAAGTCTCGGATACGAGGAGAAACAATATGACAAAAACGATCGAGAAAATCAAACATGCGCTTTTTTCTAAGAGTAACTTTGATTCCGTTAGCTTGTCCTTCTCTTAACTTAAAGTTAGCTATCGCTTTTTTGGCATTGATCAAGATTGGCTTTTGACCAGAAATCTGACCCATTTCTTTTAAACAGTCTTGTACTGCATTTTTATCTTTTGAAGCCTCAGCGATCCCCATGCTAATCACGATCTTCTTAAGGGAAGGGATCAGCATTGGATTTACGTAATTGAACTTCTCTTGAAGCTTGAGTTTGACTTCATCCTTATATTTCTTTTGAGCTCTAGACATGGCCACTTCTACTTCTTTTTTTTTCATAATTGTATGTTAAATTTACTTGCTTGGCAGACAGACTACGCAACTCGTACTTTAGTGTCACGATGTATGTAACATATGCGAGCGAAAACCAAATAATTACTTTCCACTTCACATCGACGCATACATTTCCTCTTTTCTACCAAATCTCCACCCCGAAAAGGACCATCTTCGTAAATTCCCAGGTCATCAATAATGAATGGGTCATTTTTAACATCCCGAAGTTGGCATATCGTGCACAATTCTCTTTCAAGAGGTGTTCTTTGTATTACTTCGCTTTACCAGCATACGGATCTAAAGGAAAACCTGCACTAGGAAAATGGATTTTTCAACCAAAAACCGTGGGTTTTATTCAATCTCTTCAGAAAAATAAACCGATTGCCAAGTTTTTTATTTAAATTCTCAGCCTACATTTTCAGTGTGCTGTGATTTTAAAGATCCTAACCTTACCTATATCTACCAAACCAATAGAACGTCTCAGACAGATCTTAAAGCTAGTGCCGGCTAATTTATCTAGTACCGACACACTATAACATATAAAAACCTGGCTTTATCTTAAAAAATCAATAAGACTTATTAAGAACTAAAGGGTTGGTAAATTTTTAATTTTATTTTTCGCACTAAATTTCAGTGTTTTCAGTACAAATTATAGAATTTTTTCTAAAAACGGGTTATAATTTCCCCGCTTTAACTACGCTCTTAAAACTAAACAGTTTTTTTAATTACACGATGCACAACTTCAGTCTGTCCATCGATAAAATATAGTTGTTTTTCACCCTGAGCAGTAAAACGCACCTTAACTTTTACAGGGTTGCCATCAGCATTACACAGACAAACGTTAGAAATGTGGATCGGCTTTTCCATTTCTATGATTTCGCCAGCACCTACTTTTGCACGTCTTTTCATATGTCTTTTTCTGATATTGATCCCTTGAATAACAACTTTCTCACCTCTAACAGAGAGAACTTCGCCATTCTTACCCCGGTTATTTCCTGAGATAACTAGCACTTTATCGCCTTTTCTTATCCATTTACTCATATTGCCTGCTCCTAAATGACTTCTGGTGCAAGAGAACTAATCTTTACGAAACCACCTTCACGAACTTCTCGTGCAACAGGTCCAAATATACGAGTTCCCTTAGGATTATCTTTCTCGTCAATAATAACACAGCTATTGTCATAAAAACGGATCATAGATCCATCAGCTCGACGAATATAGCTCTTCGTACGAACGATAACGGCTTTTACCACGTCACCTTTTTTGACACTCCCTTTGGAATCTGCCTCTTTCACAGAGCAAACTATTACGTCGCCTACGCCGGCATATCTTCTTTTAGACCCTTTGAGCACTTTAAAACATTTCACTCGCTTGGCGCCGGTATTATCTGCTACTTCCAAATCACTTTCTTGTTGGATCATGATCGTCTCTCTACTACAACGTTAAAAAAAAATTATTACACTAACAGTTCTACCACTCTCCATCTCTTCAATTTAGAAAGAGGGCGAGTTTCAACGATTCTTACTTTTTGGCCTTCAGGAATATCTTTGCTGTTTTCAGCATGAGCATAATATTTTTTTGCTCTTGTGATCACTTTACCAAAATGTTGGTGTCTCAAAGTCCTTTCAACTTTCACAGTCACTGTCTTTTGCATCTTATTAGAAACAACGACACCTTCCTTGACCTTGCGAGCATTTTTTATAACTACTTGTTCCATAATATCCTCTATGAATTCGCTGCGGTTTTTTCACTAATGATAGTGAGCACTCTGGCCCGATCTTTCTTCAAGCCTTTAAGAAGATGAGGTTTCTCTAACTTTTTAGCAATCTTCCATTCATTCTTCATCCGATACAGCGCTTTAGAAAGCTCCACATCGAGAGCTTTCAACTCTGGTATAGATTTTTCTTTTAAACTACTTACTTCGTGCATTTCCTCAACCTGGGTTAGACTCTTTCAACTCTTTCAACAAATCTTGTTTTTATCGGAAGCTTTGCAGCAGCTCTTCTTAAAGCATTTTGCGCTAACTCCTTAGGAACATTACCCACCTCAAATAAAATTCTTCCGGGTCTAATCACAGCTACCCAATGATCAGGAGCTCCTTTACCTTTACCCATTCTGGTTTCAGCAGGTTTTTTAGAAACAGACTTATCAGGAAAAATTCTAATCCAGACTTTTCCACGTCTATTAAAATATCTATTGATCGCTACTCGGCATGCTTCAATTTGGTGCTGTGTAATCCTTCCTCTTTCGAGAGATTGCATCGCATAATCACCAAAATCGACAAAATTCGCCGCTCTGCTGAGGCCAGCCATCTGGCCTTTCTGCATTTTTCTATATTTCGTTCTGACTGGCATCAAGGCCATATTAGCCTCCTACTGATCTGCTTTGAGTTTCTTCACCGCGGTTGATCCAAACTTTTACTCCGATTGAGCCGTAAGTCGTCTCCGCTCTTCCTGTTGCGTAATCAATATCCGCTCTCAATGTTTGAAGAGGGATTCTACCTTCTTTATACCACTCTGTTCTTGCAATCTCAGCACCACCGATACGACCAGAAATTTGTACTTTAATACCAGCAGCACCAGCATCCATTGACGCTTGCATAGATTTTTTCATAATTCTTCTAAAAGGAATCCTGCGCTCTAGTTGCTTTGCCATCCCTTCAGCAACTAAACGTGCATCTAGATCTGGTCTTTTGATTTCTTCAACTTCGATCCAAATCTCTTTACCAGTAAGCTTTTTCAGCTCCCCTTTTAAAACATCAATTTCCGCACCTTTTTTACCAATTACCAATCCAGGTCTGGCGGTATGAATCGTAACTTCAACCTTATCACTCATTCTCTTAATGGAGATCTGAGAAGCACCTTGGCAACATGGCTTTTTTATCAGGTATTCGCGGATCATTCTATCTTCACCAATTAAAGAGCCAAACTCTTGCTTATTGGCATACCAATTAGACTTCCACTTTTTATTCAGTGCTAATCTGAAGCCTGTTGGGGAAGTTTTTTGTCCCATTCTTTCTCCTTAACAATCTTTACTTTTACTCAGCTGATACAACTATTGTGAAATGACTTGTTCTTTTCATTACAGGGACTTTTCCACCTTTACTTTTGGATTTAGCCCTTTTAAGCACTGGCCCCGCATCAACGCGCACTTCTTTTACTAATAAGTCCCTTCTTTGAACTTTTAGTTGTGTTTCGGCATTGGCAATAGCGCTATGTAAAGTTTTGAAAAGAAGCTTTCCAGCTTTTAACTGTGATGCCATCAACTGCAGTGCAGCATCTTCAACTTTCATTCCACGAATAATATCAGCCGCAAGTCTTGCCTTACGAGGCGGGACTCTAACATATTTTGTTATTGCTGTAGCTGTTTGCATACATTTACCTTTTTAAGTTATTTGCCGCCGGAGCTGCTTGTTTCTGTTTTCTTAGCTCCATGGCCCTTGAACGTTCTAGTCGGAGAAAATTCCCCAAGTCTGTGTCCGACCATGTTCTCAGACACAAAAACAGATATAAACTTCTTTCCGTTGTAGACATCGAAAGTATGACCGATCATCTCAGGGAGAATCATAGATCTTCTAGACCAAGTTTTAATTGGCTTTTTCGTTTCTGTATTATTTAATTTGTCCACTTTGTTTTGTAAATGATGCTCAACAAAAGGACCTTTTCTTAGTGATCTACCCATAGACTCCTCTATTTCCTGCGATCTTTGATGATCCACTTAGTAGTTTTGCGTTTGGATCTAGTCTTATAACCTTTAGTATACTGTGCCCAAGGGGTTTGAGGAATGTAGCCATTATGCTTACCTTCACCACCACCGTGAGGGTGATCGACCGGGTTCATAGCAGTACCACGAACTGTAGGGCGTACGCCCTTCCATCTCATTCTTCCTGCCTTACCCTCAACTCTTAGATTTCTCTCTGCGTTAGAAAGAATCCCAAAAGTCGCTTTACAATCTTCATTAATTAGTCGTATTTCACCAGAAGGCATTCTAACGGTTACATAACCACCGCTTTTCGCCATAAGCTGCGCTGATAAACCAGCGGAACGAACAAGCTTACCACCCTTACCAGGAACGAGCTCCAAATTATGAATAGTTGAACCAAGCGGCATAAATTTAAGCTTCATGCAGCATCCTACATTAAAAGGAGGCTCATGGCTTGTACCAACAACATCACCTTTTTTTAATCCTTCAGGAGCAAGAATATACTTCTTTTCCCCATCAGCATAATTAATAAGAGCTATATGTGCAGTACGATTTGGATCGTATTCGACAGAAGCTACTACTGCAGGAATATTTTCCTTATCTCTTTTAAAATCGATAAGTCTATACGCTTTTTTATGTCCACCACCCTTATGTCTACAGGTAATATGTCCATGGTGGTTTCTTCCATTGGTCACTACTTTTTTAACAAGTAATGATTTTTCTGGCGCCGGAGTCGCTCTCTTTGATTTTCCTACTCCACGAGTCAACTGCTGATTACTATTCAGAACCAAGTGTCTAGTGCTCGGAGTTATTGGACGAAATTTTTTTGTCATAGCTTATTGCAACCTTTCATTCTGCTTAAACATTATCATCAATTGAATCACCTGCTTCAAAAGTCACTATAGCTTTTTTAAAAGCTGACTTGAACCCGGTTCTTCCTCGGACGCGTCTTTCTTTCTGTTTGACGTTAATGGTGTTCACAGAAAGAACTTTCACTTTTTTGTCGGCATAAATTTCTTCTACCGCTTTGGCAATCTGAAACTTACTTGCCTTCTTATCTACAACAAAAACATACTTAGGAGATTGACATTTCTTTACACAAGGATTGCTCGCATTAAACTGGAGCTGCTCAAGAACTCTCGCTTTTTCTGTTACATGTCTATTTTTTATGATGTCAAAAGAATTTCTCTTATTCATAGCCTACTTTTTTCCTCCTAGGAGCATCATCAACTCGTCACAAGCAGTATCTAAGACCACAATGTCTTGATGGCGAGCTAACTCATAACCGTTTACATTTGGAACGTAACCAAAATCTGCTTTTCCGATATTTCTTAAACTTAAGAAAAGACTTTGATGTCTTTCTGAAGGGAAAGAAATATCAGTTTGATCCTTGCTAGGTAAAATAGAAGCATCAGCTAAGAAAAGAACTCTTTTAGAGTCCAATCCCCTGGACTTTAAAAAATGACTTAGCAACTGAGTTTTTGGCTCATGAAGAGAACTAGAGTCTAGGACATGAACTTTCTGCCCTACAATCTTTTCAACCATTAAATGGCGAATGGCAGCTTGCCTTTCTTTCTTATTAATTCTTACATGCTGATCAAACTTAGGCTTAGGAGCATGAACTCGACCTCCCCCTTTATACTGAGGAGCACCAAGGTATCCCTGACGAGCTTTACCAGTCCCTTTTTGAGGGTGAGGCTTCTGACCTGAGTGACTTACTTCAGGACGTGACTTTGTATTCGCAGACCACTGTCTAGCATTGGCTCGAATCGCTGTAATGTAATCTTTTATTAACTGCGCGTTAACGGAAGAATCTAAATAAGCATCTTCAATTTTGATTTCTCCAACTTCAGCGCCACTGAGATTGTATTTTTTTAGTACTACCACAACTCAACTCCTAACCTTTCTTTTTCTGTTTTGAAGCGCTCATCTTCTTCGCCTTCGCAATATAAACTAAGGATCCTCTAGCACCAGGAACAGCGCCTTCGACCAGAATAACCCCTTTTTCTTCATTGACTCTAACGATTCTAAGATTTTGAACAGTCACTTTTTCTCCTCCCATACGACCAGATTTTTTCTGACCAGGAAGACAGCGACCGGGAGTTGTTCTCATACCACAAGAGCCACCATGTCGATGAAAACCAGAACCGTGAGATCCAGGACCACCAGCAAAATTATGCCGCTTAATCACACCCTGATGCCCCTTACCGATACTAACTGCAGACACATCAACATAGTTGCAATCTGCAAAATAGCTTACAGTAATCTCTTGACCTACTGAATACTGAGCAGTATCCGATACACGAGACTCTTTTAAATGCTTTCTAGGCTCAACACCGATTTTTTTAAAAAATCCTTGCTTAGGTTTTGACGCGTTCCGGGCCCTGGAAGCGGAAAGCTTAAGAGCTGAAAGCGAAATACTTTCGTAACCATTATCTTTCTTTGTTTGAATTTGCGAAACGATGTTGGGCTCCGCAGAGATGACAGTACAAACTACAACGTTGCCTTCATCATCAAATGCTTGCATCATTCCTTTTTTCGTTCCCATTAACGTTAGGCTCATATATTTACCTTTCTCTGAATTCGCTGTTATTGATTCACTAACTAGTGATTTTCTTCTGAGGCAAGAACACTGACAGCGACAAGATTATGTTAGAGTTAAATTCCCATCCAAAAGCCCTACTTAAAGGCTAAACCGAAAAGGCTATCAAAAATCTTGATTTATGCACAATCAAAAATTGCATAGCCACGAGGCTAAAAGAGTCATTTACGTTTAAGAAAACGACTTTTTTAAGCAACTAGCGGTGCATTTTTACTTGTTTCTTACTTCAGCTGGGTCTGGGACATCTTCTTCTTCGACCCAAGCTTTCTATTTGTTCCTGGATGCTTTTCCGGTACATCTACCACGCAAGATGAAAAGATTTTTTTATGTAAATTAATCTTTTTTTTATCAGCTTTAGAGGATAGACCGGCTTGCATCAGCACATGTTTTAAAGATATGCCCGGAACAACTTTATAAACTCCTGGGGATATTACCGCGCCTGAGACATTTATTTCAATGAGTGCTTGATCATATTGCATTTTTTGCAAGACCAAAGCTTTTTTTGATAGAGCGCCTAAAAAATGACTAGTAAGGAAAACGGAAGTAATAAAAGCAGAAATGATGATTACAGCCACCCATTCCCTAGAATGCAAACCCATATACTCCCGCAAAAAAATGACTTAAATATCCAAAAAACCCCGAATCTTAAGGAGAAGACGGGGTAGATTGAGGCTTTACGAATAGTTCATTATGGACATACCGAATCAACTTGAGCAGAAGACAGATACTACCCAAAACCAAATTAACTATAGGGGGAACCAAAACTTGCTTACAAAAAAATGCAATACATCCAAGAACAGTTGCGGTAAACCCTACCACCCTCTCAGAGAACTTTAAACGGCATTGAATTACTTCCCCATATGTCGGCGGTGCTAGAGGGGGGTCTGCAGCAGGCACATCTGGATAGAGAACCCCATTCGCCTCAGAAATAGCGCCAGCTACCTCCGCTACCGCTTCAACAACCGGAGCTGCACTCCCTAAAGCAAGCCAACCAGCTGCCTGAAAACCAGCGGCTGTTCCTGATACATCAGCGGTTAAAGACATCGTTTTCTTAAAGACACCATAAACAGTAGCTTGAGCCCAAGAAGACGGATCTACAAAATCGGCAATAGCTCGAGGTAAACTACAAATTTGAACAAGCTGCAAGGAATTTCCACACGCCTTACCAAAGCTTGAAACCTGCTTAAAACAAGAAGCGCTGGTAGCTAGCGTTTGAAACCACTGGGCAGCGTAGCTACCCACCTTTAAAACATCCCCAACGCCTTCAGCAGAATCCAAATGCTCTAAGGTATGTCCAACCAAACCTCTCTCTGCAGACGCATTAATTGCAGCCATAACTCTAACCCCCATTTAAATAACATAAATAGCGCTCGAATTAAACAATTGCGCCACAATTAACGCGCAAATAAAGAACGCTTTAAAAAAAATAATTCTTATCTAGCTACACCGTGATGTACAGCAGGACCTACACCGTCACCTAGGGCCTGATCACCATCGTCAGGAATACTAACCAAGGCAAAAGGATCAGTTCCTGGCCGAGTGGAATCGCTCCCTTCCATGTTTTGCTGGAAATGCTTCACAAGGCTCAATCCGGTAGAGACCGTTGCTATAGCAATTATTCTATAAGGAGCGATAGGGGTCGCTAAAGAAGCAAGACCCACTAAGCCCATTGCAAGGCTCGATCCTTGCTGCATAAAGTCAAGAAATGCATCAGCACCGAGTGATCCATTAGGAGAACGAACAGCATTGATAAGATTCGTTCCGGAAGTTACCACTAAGCTAAAACTAGAGACAGCCTTTAACCCAACAAGAGCCGATGACGGCACTGCTACAAAAAATTTGGCAGCCAGCTCAACAACATCTTTTACGGTAGCTATCAGACCGGCTCCTGCCTCAGCCTGTTGCTGGGACGCAGTTTTCGTATTTGATGCACTAGCGCCTTTTGGATGATATATAGACTGAAAAAAGGCATCAATCCTAGCAGGAAGATTTGCAGCACTAGTTACCAGTTTTCCATACTTACCTAAAAATGCAAGATCGGACACCGAACCAGCCGCATCTGGGTTATAGAACGTAATCCAAAAAGCAGAAAGATCCATCGCTTTAAATAAGTTACCGATTAAACCAGGATCTTTTATTCCTTTTGAATACGCTTTCTGAAAATCATAAGCTGCACCAGACCACGATCTATTCACATTAGGGGTTACTATTGCTGCCGCCATTCGATTTGACTCCGTTTTTTAACGCTTTACTGAAATTCTATAAAAATCATCCTTAATGATAACTTAATAAAGCATTAAAGTAAAGAAAGGAAAAATAAAGGCAGAGCCCAAAAAAAGAATATTATGAAGAGGACGAAGACTCAGGATTAAAAGAAAGTTTACCTGCAACACCTCTTAAAAAATCAAGACCTGTCATGATTTTTTTTCCCTCTAGCTGAACCTGCTCAAGCCTTAAAACTCCATTTAAACAAGCAACATCTAGTTTATGGCTTTCAGGAAGAAGAGAACCAGGAAGAGGGGAAACATCTTTTATAATAGAGGATGAAAAAATTTTTAAACGCCTCCACTGTCCTCCAATACAAACTTTACACCAAGCTCCCGGCGATGGAGAAAAAGCTCGAATTTTGTTGCAATTGACAGAGGCTTCATCAGTCCAGAGGATTTCAGAATCTTGAGGGGAAATTTTAGCAGCAAAAGTGACCTGATCCTCATCTTGCTGAATTTTATTTTTATAATAATAATCAAAATTATTAATTACCTTGGGGACTAAGTCAAAACTGACCTCTAATAACTTAGCCTCAAGATCCCCAAAATTCATATCCTTTGTTAAATCAACCTTTACAGAAGCAAGCATATCTCCTGCATCCATCTGCCTGACCATTTCTATAATAGTAATCCCGGATACAGAAGAGCCATCCATAATACACCTTTGAATAGGTGCTGCTCCCCTATACTTAGGAAGTAAACTAGCATGTAGATTAAAACAGCCTTTTGCCGGTAGATCTAAAATATTTTCTTTTAAAATTTCACCATATGCCACTACAAAAAAAAGATCGGCATCATAAGAGACTAAAACTTGCTGAAATTCGATAGTGGAAGCCTTCTGAGGCTGATAAACAGGGATGTGGGAATGGGAATCAAGAAGCAGCTGTTTTACTGGGGACGCTAGAACCTGTAGAGACCTGCCCTGAGGCTTGTCCGGCCGGGTAACTACCGCTACAATATCAAAGGACTTAAAAATCAAATCTTTGAGAATGGCAGATGCAAATGCAGATGTTCCAAAAAAAACAATCTTCATCGATCTAGATTAACCCTTTGCTTCCAGCAGTTCTTCCAGCTCTTTCATCTCTTCATCTTCTAAAGATTGAACGATACCCTGAAGCCCAATTAAACCCCGCTTTGATGTTCTACAGAATTCAATCCAATGTTGAACGTGAGGGGTCATAACAACTTCCTCTTCAATTCGCAACAATGCTTCTGATAGGCGAAGACCTGATCTATAGGTCAATTTAAAAGCTTTTGACAGAGCTTTTCTTTCATCTAAACTGAAATTATGTCTTTTAAGACCGATGAGATTCAGACCACCTAATTTATAGGGAGATCCAGCACCTATCGTATAAGGAGGCACATCATGACTTACCCGACTTAAGCCACCGACCATAGAATGTTTACCAATTTTTGAGAACTGATGAACAGGAGTCATCCCTCCGATGATCGCGCAATCCTCTACAATCACATGACCAGCAAGCATAGCACCATTGGCCATAATCACTCTGTTGCCGATCTCACAGTTGTGAGCTACATGACAATAAGCCATTAACAAACAATGATCCCCAATCTTCACAACCGATCCCTCCTGACAGGAAGAGTTGATAGTTACAAATTCTCGGATCTCACAATTCTTGCCTATGACTACATAGGTGTTTTCACCCTTAAATTTTAAATCTTGCGTTTTGGTGCCGATACTAGCTGAAGGCCAAATAACGGTCCCATCCCCTATAGTGGTATTACCGTCTATATACGCAAAGGACTTAATGGTTACGTTATCTCCAAGAGTAACTGTACCCTTTACCACAGCGTAAGCCTCGATAGTTACATTATTACCTATTTGCGCACCAGACTCGACGACTGCTGACGGATGAATATTAGACATGTGAATCCAACTTTAGCATGTTTAAACAATTAAATTTTAATCTACAACTGCTCTTTATCAATAAGAGCAAAACCTATTTCCGCTTCGACGGCTAACTGATCATTAACAGTGGCTTTAGCAAGAACGCGCCCGCCCTTGCCACTAATATGAATACCCGAGGCATGCAACATCAAGACATCGCCAGGAACAACCGGCCTGCGAAACTTAGCATTTTTCACACTTAAAAGAACGGCAATTTTCTGATTATACCCTTTCTGGTGAACTAAAATTCCACCGGTCTGAGCTAGGGCCTCCAGGATTAATACCCCTGGCATAATCGGAGCATCAGGAAAATGTCCCTGAAAAAACTGCTCATTCATTGTTAAATTTTTCTGTCCAATAATGATATTTTCATCGAGGTTCATATACACAATTCGATCAACAAGAAGGAAAGGATACCTGTGAGGCAATATCTTTGCGATTTCCTTCACATTGAAAATAATACTCGAACTTAAAGTTTGCAGGGTCATCAGGAAATCTCCAGCTGAATGTGATGTAACAATTCTTTGGCAAACGCGTTATTCCCATAGTGCCCGGAGCGGATTGCAATAACATGCGCCACAAATGGAACCCCTACCAGAGATAAATCTCCGATCATATCCAATGCTTTATGACGAGCCATTTCATTCGGAAATCTTAACCCATCCGGATTCATGACCTTATCATCTTTAACAATCACCGCGTTATCGAGACTACCACCTTTTAGCAACCCCTTGTCTATAAAGGGAAGAATCTCTTCATATAGAGAGAAAGTTCTGCAAGGCGCAATTTCTTTTTTAAACTGTCGATCATTTACTTGTACAGAAAAAAATTGAGAGCTAAGCAATTGCGACTGAGGGTAATGAAGGGTATAACTAATCTTATACTCTTCCGAAGGAAGCGCAACGATCTGAACATCCCCTTCCGACCAATAAATAGGCTGACTTAATTGATAGATAGAGCTGTGATCATCGAGTAATACCAATCCAGATTCTTCAATCATCTGAACAAATGCTAAAGAACTACCATCAAATACAGGGACTTCTGGCCCGCTTAACTGAACTAACAAGTTATCGACCCCGAAAGCGGCAAGAGCAGCTAACAAATGTTCAACAGTCTGTATACAAACGTCCCCAGAACCTAAAATAGTACAGCGGGGAGTACCGCGGACATTCTGTAGCTGAGCCGGCAAAAGAGGGCTACCGTCTAGATCTACTCTCTGGAATACAATTCCATGCCCTGCCGGAGCAGGAAGAAAACGCACCTGAGCTTCCATACCACTAAAAAGCCCCACTCCTTTTCGGACGACTTCCCGGGATAAAGTACTAGCCTGCTTGCGCTTCACTTGAAATGCCTTTCTTTGTGAACCGACTGTATCGCATAGAAATGACAAAAACACCTCGATTGCGCTAAGTTTAAAAGATTAAAGAATTGTAACAACATTAAATTGTGTAATAAGATAGCCAGAAGAGATTATTTTGAGCAAGCCTATTTATCTGCTCCCCCGGGGAGGAAGGACTAGGGAGTCTTAATTATTTCAAGAAGAAGGAAACAAAAAATAACAAAAAAAAACTTCAGACATACTAAAGTAAAAAACTAATTGGATTAAAAAAGCTTTATTTTATCTAGAGGATTGATAAAAAACCTAACTACTTAAATTAAAATATTTTTGAATCAATTCTGGTTAATAAAGAGGGAAATTACGAAATCTAAAAAATTAAGCAACGTTGCTTGTATACAATCGAAAGAGCCTCTGCTTTATAGCAAAGATAGCAAGCCCTCCAAAACAAATGATAAGAATCCCTATATCCCCCCAGTACGAGTATAAAGTACTTCCTACCTCAATTTGAATTCGTCGAAATAAAGCCCCACGCTCAGGTGGATGATTCCAAGATTCAGGAGGCAGTCCTGCAAGAAGACGTCCTTTAGAATCCACAATACATGTAAAGCCTGTATTACATGCGCGAAGTAAAGAAATACCATTTTCCACCGCCCGAACCCTGCTGTGAGAAAAATGTTGTAAAGGCAAATTTGTATTCGGGTACCAACCGTCATTAGTTAAGTTAATAAAAAATTTAGCCCCTTTGATACGAGCACTCCTCATAATCTTAGGAAAGGTCTCTTCTATACAAATAGAAACTCCTGCTTGAACCTCTTCACCAAATAATAAAGGGGAAGATCCAGGAGTAAAAAATTCAGTCAGACCGTACCTCTTAGCCAGATTTTTTAAATATCCTGGGGGCCTTGCTTCGGCAATAGGCAATAAAATCTGCTTTTCATACCGCTTTATTTCTTTCGAATAGGGTGAAAAATAAAACGCTGCGTTATACCACTTATTTGAAACCTTATCTCTTTGATCAAAACCCGCAACAACCCTGGACCCTAAATGATTTGATAAAACCTGACACCAAAAGGCGTTAGAGACAAACCAATCCCCGCTTCTCTCTTCAGCGTAAGGGGCAACTAAAGGAGGTAGGCCACCCCTTAAACTGACCCCTAAGGAACTCAAATCCAGAAGGACTCGCCGTAAGGGATAGATATAATCATCGACACTTGAACAAACAACAGATTCTGGAAATATGATCCAATCAAGATTCTGTGCTCGATACGGACAAGCAAGTAAAAACAAGTTTTTCCATTGAGTATCTAAAGGGATAAAATCACTTAAAAATCGCTTCATGGGAATTTTCTGAGAAACAGATAATCCTGGCTGAATTAAAAGAACATTTAAGAAGATGGGAGGATATGCCTGGCTTTCCCCTAGAAATAAATTAAAAAAACCAAAACAGTAAGGGAAAAAAGCCACAGATAACCAAACACCGATTCCTGAACGAAAACGATTTCTACAAAGTTGCAAAAAAAGTGCATTCGTACAAAACACTACATAAGACAAGCCCAGGACCCCAAAAATAGAGGCAAACTGCATCGAAGAAACATAACAAGTAAGAGCCATGCCTGAAAAATTAAACGTAAAACCACACAGAAAAAACAGCCTAAGCCACTCATTAAGAGTTGCAAAAGCCCCGATCGCCACAACCGAACCAATAGATAGGGCCCGGCGGAAAAATACAAACCGAGTAATCCAGCCGAACTGAAATCCTAATCCTAAAGCTAAGAGAAGATACACCGAAACAATATAGAATCCCTGATATTTCACAGAAGGCAACCAGGACATTTGAATCAGCTGCACGATAAAAAACCACCCTGTGGCAGCCCAAAACCGCCCCTTAGAAAGTGAGATACTATCTAAAGACCTCCAGAATAATCCGTACCCGAGAGCTCCCGCAAAAGGACCAAAAAAGGGCATCCAAGCAGGATGCCCAAAGGCAACAAAACAGAGACTGAGCAAAAAAAACAAAATCCGCTTGATCACACGCTATGCATCTATTTAAAAATTATGTTGCTTCTTCCTCTACTGAAGATTCCTTCTTTTTAGAAGAGCTACCCTGAGATAATAGCAAAAACAAACCTCCAACTAACCCTAGATTTTTCGAAAACATAATCATCTCCATCCCTTTAGAGGCATCAGGTTTATTCCAAAAATCATGAATAAGTAGAGTAACAGGAATCAAAAACAGGAGCAACATAACACTGCCCAAACGGGGATTCCAATTAAATAAGACAAAAACTCCTCCACAGAGTTTTAAAAAAAACGCGGCAGCAAAAAAAATAGTCATATTTGATAACACGAAATCAATAACAGGGATTATCCAAAAATAGAGTCCCCCAGCACTCAAGGAATCTGTAAGAGAATGAACGACATACTCTTCTTGCGCATTCCAGTTTAACAGATCCTGAAGCCCACTAAAAATAAAAATTGCACTTATGCACAATCGACCTAAAAAAGAAAATACAGCTTGCATACACACCTCCTATTAGCTCACGACATAAGCACTTTATATATAGGATGATTTTCTAAAAATCACTTACAATTAGATTCTAAGTAAAAAAAGATTGCATAAATCAAACCGCACCCACCCGTTGTCCATGAAAAAATAGATTGAAACCCCGTTCTTCATGAATCCTGAAGGAATAATATTTGGTAAGAAGCCTTAAGCTAAGGTATATCTTTTTCATAAATAAATCAGATTAAAAGTTGCACCTTTGTTTCTATTGTATATTTTGGTAGAATTCCTCTGATTCAGCCAGAGATTTTAAACAAAAACCAAGCGGTTGCTTAAACCAGGCTAGGCTCTCTGGAAAACAAAAATTTTACTAAAAAACGGAATGTATGAGCAAATACTTTAGAGATTTTCATCTTATGAAATTATTAAAGGGGTTTTCAACACAGAGCCTTCCCTTGGATCTATTCATACGAAATTATCTTAAATCAAACAAATCTATTGGCTCACACGATCGACGTTTTTTAGCAGAAACCATTTATACGATGTTTAGATGGCTCGGCCTCATAGACTACCTTTCTGGAAAAGATCGTTCATGGGAGCATAGATACGAGATCTTTCAAAAGTTAGATACAACTACAGCTCACGAAAATCCAGCACTGCCCCCTCATGTTGGGGTCAGCTTCCCTAAAGGTCTATACGAGCTGATTAAATCGGGCCTCGGAGAAGATAAGGTAAAAGAATTCTGTCTAATCAGCAATACACAAGCTCCTACAACCATCCGGATTAACCCTTTAAAAACAGATCGTCAAACTCTATTAACTGATTGGGAACGGGAATACGAAGTCTATCCATGTGCCACTTCTCCCCTTGGCATTGTGTTTAAAAAAAGAGAAAACTTTTTTGGAATGGAACAGTTCAAGGAAGGGTTGTTTGAAATGCAGGATGAAGGAAGTCAGTTGCTAGCTTTTTTAGTAGAAGCACAGCCAGGGCAACAAGTATTAGACTTTTGCAGTGGATCTGGAGGCAAAACACTGGCTTTTGCAAGTCGCTTAAACGGCACGGGACAGATCTACTTACATGATATTAGACAGTCAGCTCTTATAGAAGCAAAAAAACGGTTAAAAAGAGCGGGAATTCAAAACGCACAAATACTGCAATATGATGACACAAAAAAGAAGGGATTAAAAAACACCATGGATTGGGTGCTTGTAGATGCCCCTTGCAGTGGAACTGGAACGCTGCGGAGAAATCCAGATATGAAATGGCGCTTTGATCCACAAACGATCTCTAAATTACAGGAAGAGCAGAGAACAATTTTTGCACAGGCCCTAGAATTTGTAAAACCAGGCGGAAAAATTGTGTATGCTACATGCAGCATTCTTCCACAAGAAAACACCGAACAGACAGATTATTTTTTAAAGACCCATTCTATTGAACGGGTCGGCTCACCATTTGAAACATTTCCTACTCTAGGTGGCATGGATGGTTTTTTTGGTGCTATTTTTGAAAAAAAGAAAAATAACTTATAATAGATTGCAATCGGACCCATATTTTGACTAAAATAAATATCTAATAATTACTATGAGATTTAAGTCGACCTAAGGAATTATATATGAGACTCTTTTCTATTCTAGCTACTCTAACGATCTCTACGATCTTCTCAGATATACCCTCAAATTTGAATATGCCAAATATGCCCGTTCATCAACATCTAATTGTAAATAACCGAATTTTAGCAAAGGTAAATGAAAAGACAATCTCCGTTCTTGATGTGATGAAAAAAATGGAAGTGTTTTTAAATCGTTATTATCCAGAGTACGCCAGCTCTCTTCCTGCTAGACATCAATATTTCAGTTCCCAGTGGCGCTCCACACTAATACAAATGATCGATAATGAACTCATGCTGCAAGACGCTGAAAAACTAGAATTGAAAGTATCTGATTCTGAAGTAAGAGAAGCCGTAATAGAGAGATTTGGGCCCAATATTATGGCGTCCTTAGATCAACTCCAGATGTCATACGAAGAAGCTCGAAAAATGGTTCATACAGATATCATCGCAGATAAAATGACATGGTACCGAATTAATTCTAAAGCCATGCAGGCTGTTAATCCCCAAGATATCAAACAGGCATACCAGAGCTATCTAATAAAAAACCCTGAAAAAGAAGAATGGGTATATGAAGTAGTTTCGATTAGAACTAAAAATGAAGAGGCCGGCAAACTATTTGCCGAAAAAACACACGGCTTGCTGAAAACAGCGGGCAGGTCCTTTCAAGAATTAGTTCAAGAACTTAAAGAGGAATGCGGCCCCGAGTCTGATCTTTCTATCAGTTTATCGGAGGAATTTAAAACCGATACAAAGACTATCTCTGACGCGCACAAACAAGGTCTTTTAAGCCTTGTTGTAAACTCTATTAGTGAACCGATTCGACAAGTCAGCAGAGCCGATCAAAGTATTGTTTATCGAATTTTTCACCTGAAAAACCACGATAAAATCCCTCCTCTTCCGTTCTCTAAAGTATCTGAGAAACTAAGGGAAGAGCTCCTCAATCTAGCAGCTGGAAAAGAATCCAAATTATATCTGGAAAAAATTCGAGAGAAGTTTGGATATGATTCCCAAGCTATCCAAGAAAATATACCAGCCGATTTTCAACCCTTTGTATTAAAATAATGACGATTAGCACACCATCAGTATTACACGAGTTTTTAGAATCCCATGGCTTACGAGCTAAAAAACAATCATCTCAAAATTTTTTAATCGATGGCAACATCATTAGAAAAATCGTTGCAACAGCTCAAGTACAAAAGGGAGATACTGTGCTTGAAATCGGTCCAGGTCCGGGCGCTCTAACGCAAGAGCTGCTGTTACGTGGAGCTCATGTAGTAGCTATAGAAAAAGATCCTCTTTTAGCCAAAGCCCTTCATAGACTTCAAACAGAAGATCAAAGGCTTACAGTTATTGAAGCAGATGTGCTAGACTTTTCGATTGAAACGTTTTTTCATACCCACTTGATCGATGGGGGGAAAATTAAAGTAGTGGCAAATCTACCCTACCATATTACTACACCGATTATTAGCACCCTTTTACCTAAAAACAAATATATTGAAACAATGACTCTGATGGTCCAAAAAGAGGTAGCCCTTCGATTTATTGCGTCTAAAGGAACCAAAGAGTACAGCAGCTTCACCGTATATATAGAACATTTCGGCAGTGTTAAATACAGCTTTACGGTAGAACCTACTTGTTTTTATCCGAAACCATCGGTTCAATCGGCAGTAGTCCAGTTCCATCTGGTGGATAAACCCCTCGTTGAAAAACAAGAGGTTTTATTTACTATGATAAGAAGTGCATTTTCTAAACGTCGTAAAATGCTAAAAAGTTCTTTAAAGGATTTGTATCCATCTAAAAAAATTGAACTGGCCTTAAATTCCATAGGCCTCAATCCGTTTGCAAGACCTGAAGAGCTATCACGAGATCATTTTATTCAGTTACATAAGCAACTCATCCTGTAATTTTACCCTTCTGCCGAAATCTACTGTAACTAATGAGCAATACTGCAAGCCCTAATATAGCGCCTATATATTGCTTATGCTTCTTTACAAAAAATAATACGTCGGTAGCAGAGCTCATAAACTGATAAGAGATGGTGGGCTCAACATGATTCTTCGCTAAAACAGCTTCTGTGAGCAGACATTTCCCGCTTGCATTCATCACCTGAATTTCACCCACTTGATCCCCTTTCTTGATAGGCAGCTCTTTTTTATACCAATGACAGGTAGCTGACAGCTCTGAGGCTTCTGATGGATAATATTCCAAACTGATATCTCGCAATAATACCCCTTCAAGGCGAGACGTGGCTCCGTCTAAGATGCAAAAGAAAGAATCATATTCTTTAGAAAACAACTTTCTTTCGACCTTTACCTCATTAAAGGCAGCTTCAAATAGATCGATACAAGATCTATATCTCTGGGTACTATCGGTGCAATTTAAAACTACCGCAATCACTTTTCTACCCCCGTTTTCTGCTGCAGCTACCAGGTTGCTACCTGCGGCAACTGTATACCCAGTTTTAATACCAATTGCATAGGGATAAAAAAACTTACCTTGCTTTAACAGAGCATTAGACTGAAGAAGTACCGACTCTTCTTGTTTATTAGTTTTAGGACGCACATATCGCTTTAACTGGACTGCATTAGAGAAAAAAGGATGTTTCATGGCAAACAGAGCAATTTGTGCTAGGTCATACGCTGTGGTTACGTGATCCGGATCTGGCAATCCATGGGGGTTTTGAAAATGTGTATGTTCACAACCTATACTACGCAAATATCGATTCATCCCCTGCATAAATTCAGCAACAGAGCCCGATGTATACTCAGCGATTGCGTTGGCAGCATCGTTGCTTGAAGAGACCAGTAAGCCGTATAATAGAGTGTTAAAGGGGATCGATTCGCCAGGTTTTAAATTCATATGGGAGCCCCCCACTTCTAATCGATAAGAAGGGTGCTTCCCTCCCCGCCGCAAAGAAGGTGCAACTGTAGCTACTGCGTTAGCAGAGATTATCACTCTATCTTCAAGTCTATCTCCTTTGAGATGGAGGCTATAAAGGGCTGTCCCGATTTTTGTAGTACTTGCTGGACAAGTAGGCACTCTTGCATTTTTTTCATACAGAATCCGCCCGGTATCTGCGTTGATTAAAATAGCGTATGGAGCGGAAATCTCACACTTTAAAGGACGGCTAAAAACAGCAGAAGGGGATATGAGCAGACCAGCAATCCATGGCCATAGGAAACGACTTTTTACAATATACTTTAACATAAGGCTACGGAAATCTATCCAATAAGAGCTCCCGCATTTTTACGAGAGGATTCTATACTATATTCAGAATACCTTTGAAAAAAAAGAGAAAGTTATCAATGGTAAATTTATGATGCGGATTATCGAAAGTCAGGTCATTGGCAGATAGAAAAACCGTTACCCCAGCACGAAACTAAGGAATGTTGAGATGATCAATCCCGATATGCTAGAAGAAGCATTCAAAGAGTTTACCCAGAATTTTTCTAAGTGGGTACCAGATGGAGTCATTTCGATTAATCTTAGTGTCCTGGATCAAATGGGATTACTTAACTCATCTTCTTTAGATAAAACAACCCCAGATAACCTTTCCCACAACTTCCATGTAGTAGAAACCGATGAGAAGGTGACTTTATATAACGAACAATTTGCAGTCTGGCTTATACCTCAAAATAATCAAGAAGGATCGAGCACAACAGCAATGATTGCTCTACTCCAGCATAACAAACCCCATCTTGAAATTGTATATACCACCTCTGGCGTATACAACACCCCGCGATATATCCTTAAAGTGCTTCAACACTTTTTAACAGAAGTGATTGATACAGAGGAAATTATATCATCTATTCGGAAGAAATAATCAGATATTATCTAAAAAGATGATCTGAAACAACACCTACAATTTGATCAGCAAGCTTTTGATAAAGATAAACAGAGGCATCATCATGAGCCCCTTCCACTGTATTAAGCTGTCCATAGGAGTACTGAATCGTTGGAACAGTTCCGAATGGAGTGAGGGTATTGAGATCTCTTGGCGAGCCATAATCTACATAATCATAGTCTACCCAGGCCTTAATCGGTATCGGACCTAGTATAACTGCTCCTGAACGGGCGTTGTATAAGGTCAATTGCGCAACAATATGCCTGCGATTTTCAACACCCAAGACATTGGGTTTGCGAGAGCCAGTGACATCATCTCGATCATATCGATATCCAATACGATCATTAAGATCTGATAACATAACAACTTCTAAATTAAAGTCCCCTCCACCCTGGATACAGCGAAAGCGGCCTGAATTAGAAAAACTTGTAGCTAGAGTATTATTGAGAAGGGCAGAAGGGTCTCCTTGAATGTAGGGAATTGTAAGAGAAATACGCTCCCCTTCATAGGTATTTGGGGTAAATCGATAGCCGCATCCAGATAAGAAAAAAGGGAGGATAAAAAAAATAAAAAAGAGTTTATTCACTATCCGACTCTATAGAACCGGGAGCCTGCTCGAGAATCTCATCAGCTTGGACAATATCTTCTGAAAATACAGGAAGAAGCCGAGAGTCCTTATAGACCTTCTTATGTTTTTCTTCTAAAGAACTGATTCGATTATCCGAATGGTTTGCGATCAATGTTTGGGGGTATTTGGAGATAATCTTATTATAGTAAATGGCTGCAGCATGAGGTTTTTTTGCTCTCTCATAATACCGAGCAGTCTTATACAAATTTTCCGCATAGATTTCATTCATGGCCCCCAGCATATTTTCAGCAATTGCTAAACGGGGCTCATTGGGAAAATCCGCTGCAAATTTTCTTAGGTTGATCTCTGCTAAATCTAAAAAATCTGGGTCAGCATATTCTTTTTGACACTGCTCAAAATATACTTTGCCAACACCAATATAGCTTTCACAGGCCAGAGGGTGTTTACCAAACTTTCTAATCACAATCTGGAAGGTCTCTACACTGGATTTAAAATCCCGATCTTCTAGGAGCAATACTGCTTTTCCATATAAAGATTGGATGGCAAGCTCATGATGAGGGAGCGCAGCAATGACTTCTTCAAAGATCGCAATAGCATCTTCTTTTGCAGGGATCCATTTAGGTAGAGTATCTATGCCAAATAAATGTTTTTTAGCGCCGTGCTGATATCTTTCGGCGATAGAATATTTGTAATAAAGGGCCTCTTCAAAAAATTTTGAGGCAGATTGGATTTTTAAATATTTCCCAAGAATTTTGTTAGCAACATCTAACTCACCTAAATGAAAAAAACCGACCCCTAAATAATACTGGGCTTCATCGGCAAAAGGGGAATCAGGAAAATTTTTCAAAATAATTGTAGACTGCAAAACAAGCTCATCCCAATTTTGATTCTGGAGGGCCTGGAGCGCCATACTGTAGTGTTCTTGTATGGATAGAGTTGAAAGCTCGTGAGTTGGAATTAATTTACCATCTTTAATAGTATAGGCAGCCCCTGCAGGAGTGGTAAAGAAAAGAAGCCCTGCAAAAAGCACAGACAGTAAATAGAATTTCATAGCTTTCCTTATTTTAGGATTATAAGTTAATACAAGGAGAAAAAATAAGTCAACTTACTTAGATTCAAAGCCAAGACACTTAACTGATATAATTTTCTCTATTTTTTCTTTTAGTTGAGGGGTCGATAAAATCCCCCAATTCTCTTGGATGCCAATACTACCCAAAGAATGCCCGTTCGACATAAACTCTATGCGCACAGGCATCTTGCCGGAAGCTTCCCTAAACAATTGTTTTAATTCGAGGATATGACTATGCCGGACAGTATCGGCGTCTATTTGCAAATGCAACCAATCTGCGGATTTTTTTTCTTCCTTCATTTTTTCCATATGCTTCCCATCCGTTTTAGGCTTAGGATTTTTATCTCGAAATTCACTTAATTTTGCGTATGCCCGAGCTTTTTCATAAGCTAGATCGCATGCGGCAATCATCGCTGTATCTACTTTTGTTAAATCATCGAGCCATTTGCATTGTAGTTTATTCTCACCAGATTCTTTATCTACTTGTAATAGAGCATAGATCAATTGATTGTCGATCAACAGAGACTGTTTTTGTTCATATATTTCAGGCCAAATTGGCAATTCAAACCGATCCACTCCATCACTAATTATCAGGATCGCAAATTTCTTTTGAGATTTAGCTGATATTTTAACTGACACCCCTTCTATGATAAAAGCTGCTCTACATAGTGAATTCTTATCTAGCTTTTCAAAATCAGAGAAGGGACAGCAAGATAGCCGCTGAAGAATGTTTGTATAATCATCGAGAGGATGCCCCTGCAGATAAAAACCCAAGAGCTCGTACTCTCTTTTTAAAATCTCTTGTTTGGTTTTTTCAATCCGCACCTTTGGTGGGGATGTAAATTGAGTCGATTTATCTTCTTCGATCAAAGAAAATAAATCGACAATTCCTTTCATCGTTTCTTTTTGTTCTCTTACCGCAGCGATAAACATCGGATCAACGCTTTCCAAAAGAGCCTGTCTTGACCAAGATGTAAAATCAAAAGCGCCGACTTCAGCTAAAGATTCTACGACCTTTTTACCTACTTTTTTGGTATCTATCCGCCGGATAAAATCGTATAGAGAAGTAAAGACGCCACGGGACTGTCTCTCTGCTAAGATCGTATCTACCACTCCTTCTCCTACTCCTTTGACTCCAGACATAGCAAATCGTATCCCCTGAATTGTGGCTACAAATTCTTTGGCTGACTCATTCACATCTGGAGGAAGGATGGTTATACCCATATTCTGTGCTTCACGAATGTTCTTTGCCACCTTGGTGATATCATCACTATCAGATGTCATTAAAGCTGCCATCCACTCTTTTGGGTAATTCGCTTTAAAATAGGCAGTGGCGTAGGTTAAATATCCGTAGGCTGCGGCGTGTGACTTGTTAAAACCATATGAGGCAAATTTTTCAATTTTATCGAAGATATGCATAGAGAGGCTATCATTGATCCCGTTCTCTAGCGCTCCCTGCCTAAATTTCTCCCTTTGACCAGACATCTCATCTTTATCTTTTTTACCCATGGCGCGACGAAGAACATCCCCTTCTCCCAGACTATATTTGGCCAGGCGACTGGCAATCTGCATCACCTGCTCTTGGTATACCATAATCCCGTATGTCTCAGCTAAAACATCTGCCATCAGAGGGTGGTCTATGTCGATGGGTTCTCTGCCGTGTTTACGGTTACAGAAAGAAGGAATCATCTCCATGGGACCTGGTCGGTATAAAGCACCGACTGCTATGATCTCTTCAAACTTATCTATATGTAGTTGTTTAGCAAGATCTTGCATTCCACCAGACTCGACCTGGAATACTCCCATTGTTTTTCCTTGAGTCAGCAACTGGAATGTATTCATATTATCCAGAGGCAAGTTAACCCAATCAATATCCCTTCCTGTGCTTACTTTAATCGCATTAACCGCTTTCTGGATCGATGTCAGGGTTTTAAGACCTAAAAAATCGATCTTGAGCATGCCAACAGCCTCTACAGGTTTCATAGAAAACTGGGTTACAGCGATGTCTGAATCTTTTGATACACATAATGGGATATGATCCATTAAAGGATCTCCTCCTATAATTAGCCCGGCCGCATGAATCCCTGTATTTCTTACAGATCCCTCTAATTTTAAAGCGAGGTTAAGCAAGTTTTGTGTTTCCAAATCTGTTTCATACTGTCGTTTTAGATCAGGATCTATTTCCAACGCTTTTGCCAAAGTAATTGTTGGATCTTCTGGAACCAATTTAGCGATTGCATTTACTTTAGCAAGAGGGACACTAAGGACACGTCCAACGTCTTTAATCGCCATCCGGGCCTTCATCGTTCCGAAAGTAATAATCTGGGCTACCCGCTCTTTACCATATTTTTTGACCGTATAATCAATAACCTCCTGCCTTCTTTCCATACAAATATCCACGTCGATATCCGGATAAGAAATTCGCTCTGGATTAATGAACCGTTCAAAAAACAAATGAAACCGTAATGGCTCGATATCGGTAATGCCTATTAAATACAGTATAATCGAACCAGCACCCGATCCTCTGCCAGGGCCTACAGGGATTCCATTATCTTTGGCCCAGGCGATAAAGTCATAAACAATCAATAAGTAATCACACATCCCTTTAGATGTAATGATTTCAAGCTCATAACTAAGCCTGTCACGCACAACTTCCATCGGATCTTTATCTGGATATTTTTCACGCACTTTTTCAAGTTGAAATACTTGATACCGATTTGTAATTCCCGTTTCACAAAGGGATCGCAAAAATGCTTCAGCCGCTTTTTCTCTCTCTAAAGCAGAAAGCTTCTCTGCTTCAATACCGGGAGGAGAAAAAATCGGATAATATTTTGTTTTAAAATCAAAATCAAATACACACCTCTGAGCAATTTTTAAGGTGTTTGTTACAGCCTCAGGAATATCTGCAAAAAGTTTTTTCATTTGATCTGGGCTTTTAAAATAAAACTCATGAGATAAAGTAACTTCTCTCCTTGGATTGAGAACGCGTGATTTAGGATTGCCGTTAGAATCTCTCTCCCAAATTTCACATGGTTCTCCTGACTGAATATTTAACAGAATTTCATGGGCACGCCAGTCATCTTGATCAATATAGTGAATGTCGTTGGTAGCAACGCAAGGGATTGCTAAAGATGCCGATAACGAAATCAGCCTCTGATTGACTAATTCTTGATTGGCAATAAAATCTTTATGTTTTTGATACAACCAAGGCTCATCTGTCAGTTTATCTTGCAGAATTCTGGCATCTGTCATTACATGCCTTTGGAGCTCAAAAAAATAATCATCCTTAAACAGAGCCTTGAACCAAGCAATCTCTTCTGTAAGATCTTTATCCTTGCCAGATAAAATGTAGGAACCAATAGAGCTGGTAATCGGTCCCGAAAGGCAAATAAGACCCTCGGAATGCTTGGCAAGCAAATCCTTATCGATTCTAGGAGTATAATAAAACCCCTCCATATGAGCCATCGAACTGAGCTTGCAAAGATTTTGATAGCCGAGTTTATTTTTTGCTAAAAGGATGATAGGGTATCCAGCAGAAGAGCCGAGTATCCTTTTCTTGTCAAAACGGGAAAAAGGAGCCACGTACAGCTCGGAGCCAATAATCGGCTTAATCCCTGCGTAGGTGCATGCTTTATAAAAATCTACTGCAGCATACATGTTTCCTTGATCGGTAATCGCTAAGTGGGTAAGACCGTGCTCTTTGGCTTTTTGGACAAGTGAGTTAATCGAGGCAGTGGAATCAAGAATAGAATATTGTGAATGCAGATGTAAAGGAACCCAGGCCATGTAGCCACCTAATTAATTAAACGGTATGACTTATGATAAAGAAGGGTGTTTAAAAGGGAAGGATTACTTACACCCTCCCCTTAATCAAACGCTTAAGCTGATGCTTCTGTAGATTTTTTGCTAAGCTCTTCGGCTTTATTCGAGCCATCGGGAATATATTTTGGATTAGATTTTACATTCCATAGAGGAATTAAAAGCAGAACAGAAATGAACCCGCATAATCCAAGAACGATAAAAAACCCATGCCAGCCCCACTCTTGAGTCATTTTGCCGAGAGGATAGCCGGCACTGGCAGCACCGATATAAGCCACCCAGCCAACAAAACCTGTAGCTGTACCAGCGGCTTTTTTATGAGACAGCTCCGCTGGAGCCATGCCAATGAGCATCTGCGGGCCAAAAATAAAAAAACCAACTAAAAAGAGTAATACAGAATCTAAAACCATCATACCGCTCGGAGAAAACCATAAACCCAGAAGGACAAAAATAACAGCAAAACTAAAGAAGATGCAAATGGGAACCCTTCTACCTTTAAAGACCTTATCCGATGCCCAGCCGGCAATTAAACTACCGAAAATTCCGCCAATCTCAAACCAACACACACAAGCACCTGCTGCAAGTAAAGAGTAACCTTTCGTTTCCACAAGAAACAAAACGCTCCAATCATTGACAGCTGTTCGGATAACGTAAATAAAAAAGTAAGAAATCGCCAGCATCCAAATAAACTTATTATTTAAGACGTAGTTAAATAAAATTTCTTTAACCGACAATTCTCTCTCCTGGCTCTCACCAGAGGCTGTATCTGGATAATCCTGTTTATACTTCTCTATAGTAGGAAGGCCTAAAGATTGAGGTGTATCTCTTAGCCTGTTCATTAAGAAAAAACCGACAAGAATACACATTACGCCAGGGATATACATAGCAAAACGCCATCCCCATAATTGAGCGCAAAAGGCAGCGAGCAGAGGAATAAGTGCACCACCCACGCTATGAGAGGTATTCCAAGCACCCCACCAAGTACCCCTTTCTTTTTGAGAATACCAATGAGTTAACAATCTAGCACATGGGGGCCATCCCCAACCCTGAAAGACTCCGTTTAAGCCCCAGAAAAGAGCAAAGAAAAAGATCGATGAGGTCATTCCAAAACAGATATTAAACATCCCAGTGAGGATCAGGCCAAAAGCCATAAAAAATCGAGGGTTTGATCTATCACCTAAAATACCGCTTAAAAATTTACTCAAGCCATAGGTGATTGAAAGGATACTTGCTAAAATACCAAGCTGGCCCTTGTCGAAACCAAGATCCTGCATAAGGGCTGGCATCGCAAAAGTGAAACTTTTTCTAGTAAAGTAATAAAAGACATATCCTATGTACATTCCATAAAACACACGAAACCGCCAATAGCGATATTCTTTTTCTATCACCTCAGGATCTTCTATTTCCTTTTTGTGAGGAACTGGTTTTAAGAAGTCTAAAACACCCACGGGCACTCTCCATATTTTCCCCTGATTATAAAACATCAGGGGCATTAAAAAGAAACATTATCAGATCGACCGAGAATTTTACATTTAAAACCATTTTTTTGATAACCAAAACAGAGGTTTTATGATAAAAATAAATACAATCATTTGAAAATCAAAATCATATCAATAGATATTCAACATATTTTTTTATATAAATATAAAACTTTTTCAAAACAATATTTTTTAATATCACATTCAAAATCAAAAAAAATGGAAACAAGAGTTTTTTTCTAAGAAGAAAAATACCCTCCTGCACAATTTAATTTCTTTACTGATTTGAGATGCCGACTTATATTTTACTACAAAAAAGCTCTGCCAGGACTCTGTTATGCAATACTCTATTCCAAAAGGTGTCTTTGATATCCTGCCTCAAGAACCAGACAGTGACAACAGATGGCGTGAATCTAATCGTTGGCAATACATCGAACAAATGATCCGTCAGCTTTGCTCCACGTACGGATACAAAGAAATCAGAACTCCGATATTTGAAAAAACAGAGTTATTCGTCCGGGGAGTAGGAGAAGGATCGGATATCGTATCCAAGGAAATGTATACATTTTTGGATAAGGCAGATCGATCGATGACTCTACGTCCAGAAGGAACTGCCAGTGTGATGAGGGCATTTGTTGAAAAAAAACTCTACACCCAACAAACCCTGCATAAATATTTTTATATTGGACCTATGTTTCGATACGAGAGGCCTCAGGGTGGGCGCTTCCGACAATTTCATCAATTCGGTATTGAAGCCATAGGGATAGATGCCCCAGAGCAAGACGTTGAAATTATCGATCTTATCTGCAACCTATATACAAGCCTTGGGATCAAAAACCTATCGGTTATGATCAACAGCGTAGGAGGCGCAGAATCCCGCTTGCAGTTTACAGAGGCTTTAAAGAAATTTCTTGAGCCGAAATTAGATGAGCTCTCAGAGGACAGCAAAAATCGATTTCAAAAAAATATCTTAAGGATTCTAGATTCAAAAGATCCGAAAGATCAAATATTACTAGAAAAAGCTCCCTCTATCTTAGACTTCCTCACTCCGGATGACAAAGCTCATTTTCAAAGGGTATGTCATCTGCTGACCGAACTAGAGATTTCTTACACAATCAATGCAAGACTCGTAAGGGGACTAGACTACTACACAAAAACAGTATTTGAGATCACATCAACAGATCTAGGATCCCAAAACAGCATCGGTGGAGGAGGCAGGTACGACGGCATGACTGAAACAATTGGAGGACCTTTCCTCCCATCGGTCGGATTTGCCAGCGGACTCGAACGGGTGCTACAAACTATGAACCAACAAGCTATTGTATTTCCAAAAACTCCCCATCCCATGATCTACTTTATCCCTATGGGAAGTCAGGCGAAAACCTTTTGTTTTACTACAGCAAGCCAGCTGCGTCACGACAACATCCCTTGTGAAATCGACCTATCGGGGAAAAAAATACAATCATGCTTGCAAATGGCAAATCATTTAGACGCCGAGTTTTGTGTTGTTATAGGAGATGATGAACTAAAGACTCAAAGGGCCCAAATTAAAAACTTAAATACACGAGAATCTTTTGAGGTAGCCCTTACAGAGCTACCCTCTAAAATTATAGAGATGAGGAAAAGAAATGTCTGACTATCTACGAACACATACTTGCGGCAGCTTAACAATCAAAAACCTGGGCACTACTGTCACCTTATCTGGATGGGTCCACCGGCGTAGAGACCACGGGGGACTGATCTTCATAGACCTTAGAGACCGTTTTGGGCTGACACAAATTGTATTCGATCCAAAGATCAACCAGGCAATTCATGAAAAAGCTTCCAAACTCAGAAGTGAGTGGGTGATCTCGATTAAAGGGCGTGTGATTTCAAGAGGAGAAGGAAAGACTAATCCCAATCTTCCTACAGGGGAAATTGAGATTGAAGCGACAGATCTAAACATCTTATCGCAAGCGAAAACACCCCCATTTTCTATTTGTGATGAACATATCGAAGTGAATGAAGAACTCCGCTTAAAATATCGATATCTTGATATTCGAAGAGGACAGGTAATTCACAATCTGCAAGTGCGTCATAAAGCAATGCTTGCAACTAGAAACTTTATGAGCGGCGAAGGTTTCTTAGAAGTCACCACTCCTATTTTAGCAAAATCTACACCTGAAGGAGCAAGGGATTATCTAGTGCCTTCACGAGTACATCCAGGCAATTTCTACGCCCTTCCCCAATCACCACAAATCTTTAAACAGCTCTTGATGGTCTCTGGAATGGATAGGTATTTTCAGATTGCACAATGCTTTAGAGACGAAGATCTCAGAGCAGACAGGCAACCTGAATTTACACAGATCGATATAGAAATGAGTTTTGGGAGCCCTGAGATATTGCATAAGATATTAGAAGGGCTTATCTGCCATATCTTCAAAGAAGCTGGAAACCTAGAGATCAAAACTCCTTTTCTGAGAATGCCCCACAAAGAAGCAATGGAAACTTATGGGACAGATCGACCCGATATGCGATTCGGGATGAAACTTAATCGAATCGATGAAATTGCCAGCCAATCTGAATTTACTGTTTTCAAAGAAAACCTAAGTGCTGGCGGTTGTGTAAAAGGGATTTGCGTAAAAAAAGGCGCTGACATCTCGAGAAAAGAAATCGATGAATATACCCAATTTGTATCCCAATTAGGTTTAATGGGTCTTGGCTGGATGAAAAGACAAGAAGAAGGACTCTCTTCTAGCATCGTCAAATTCTTTTCAGAGCAGCTCCAACAAGAGCTAATCAAAAAGTTTGATATGCAAATTGGAGACCTAATCTTCTTGGCGGCAGGACCAGAAGAGAGGGTCAATCAAGGATTAGACCACCTGCGCCGCAAGCTTGCTAAAGATAGAAATCTGATTGACCCAAGCGATTATAAATTTTTATGGGTAGTTGACTTCCCAATGTTTAAATGGAACCCGGATGAACAGAGAATCGAAAGCGAGCACCACCCATTTACCTCGCCTCATTTTGACGATCTGTCTTTACTCGAAAAAGATCCAATAAAAACACGGGCTCTAGCATATGACCTGGTATTAAATGGGTATGAAATTGGTGGAGGCTCTCAGAGAATTCATAATGGGGATATGCAAGAAAAAATCTTTTCCCTACTCAAGCTTTCAGATAAGGAAATACACGATAAATTCGGATTCTTTGTAGACGCTCTCAAATATGGAACACCGCCCCACTTAGGGTTTGCTTTTGGCCTTGATCGAATTATTATGCTTTTATGCAAAACAGAAAATATTAGAGATGTAATTGCATTCCCTAAAACACAAAAAGCCAGTGATTTAATGATGCAATGCCCATCTAATGTATCAAACGAGCAACTTAAAGAACTTGAAATAAAAACCAGTCCGAAGGAAATCGCTTGGATATAATGTCGAAGTTATTATAGATTATACATAAAATTTTAGGAGCCTATTACTATGAATAAAGCTGTTTTATATTCCTCTTCTCTTTTAACACTCATTTTTTCTAATCTAAATGGAGAAGAAAGCCAGGGACCTGTTGCTAGTTCATTAAACGAATCCCCTAAACCAGAAATTGCAAAAATTTCAGAAGCTTTTGGACATTTAATCGGTAAAAACCTCGAATCTTTGGGATTCCAGTTCGATATGCAAGCAATTGTTACAGGGCTCAAAGACGCATCACTTGGTAAAGCATCTCCTATGTCAGAAGTGGAATGCATTCAGGCGATTACTGCGATTCAAGAGGCTGCGTTTACAGAACAATCAAAGACTAATCTTTCAAAAGCAGAAGACTTTTTAAAAAAGAATAAAAAAACCAAAAATGTAGTGAGCATAGAAAAAGGTAAGATCCAATATAAAATTGAGCAAGAAGGATCTGGCCTGCCTCTACAAGCCAATTTAGCTCCAGTTATCCGCTACGTCGGTAAATTTTTAGATGGCTCTGTTTTTGGTGAGTCAAAAGAAGATGAGCATATCTCCCTCGATGAAATGATCCCAGGTCTGCAACAGGGAATGATCGGAATGAAAGAAGGGGAAAAGCGAACCATCTACATACACCCAGAACTAGCTTATGGAACTAAAGGATCACTACCTCCTAATTCCCTTCTTACTTTTGAAATACAGCTAGTCAAAGCAGATGCTCCAATGCAGACAAGCGATGAGCTATTAAAACAGCCTATCGAACAGTCAGCAGAAATCGCAGCTCCTCTAGATACAACAGACGCGATCAGATAATAAAAAATCATAGCGGCAATATGAAAGTCATTCTATACCAGCCGCAAATCCCTCAAAATACCGGAAATATTGTAAGAACTTGCAGTGTTTCCGGTAATGAGCTCATGCTCATCAAACCGTTAGGTTTTAGCGTTTCTGATAGATGGCTAAAACGAGCTGGATTAGATTATTGGGAAGGTGTTCCTGTAGAGATCACCGAAAATTTAGAAAATATTCTTCTCTCAACCACCTCGAATTTCTTTTTTTTCTCAAGTCATGCTAAACCACTTTATACAGAAATTTCTTATCAGCCGACCGATTTTTTGATTTTCGGATCTGAAACTGCGGGGTTACCTGCCTATTTTCACGAAAAATACCCAGAAAAATTTTATACTGTCCCTATGATAGAAAATTCTCGTTGCTTGAATTTAGCCAATACTGTTTCGATAGTATTATACGAAGCTTGGAGACAGCAGGGCTTTTCTAATAGGTAGGCAATGAGCTTTTTCAAAATGTCGCTGGCAGTGCAGATGGCTGTTGCCACTGCCTTAGGTATTCTAACAGGATTTTTCTTCGGAGACCTCTGTTCATTTTTCGCTCCCTATGGCAGCGCCTACATCATGCTGCTAAAAGCCACTGCGATCCCTTATCTTATCGTAGCAATTATACATGGGGTAGCTCAGCTTACCCCCTTTCAAGCCAAGCTCATCATAAAAAAAGGGATCATGTTTATCGGCATCGCCTGGTCGATTAACATTGCTATGATCTATTTAGTTTACGGGACATTCCCAAAAGCTGAGAGCACACAATCTGGGTATATCTCGACTGAGACATCCTCGATTAATTTTGCTGAGCTGCTCATACCAGAAAATATCTTCTATGATCTAGCAAACAATATCGTTCCAGCAATCGTCATTTTTTCATTATTCATCGGCATTGCGCTGATGCAGATGAAAGAAAAAGAAACTCTGATTAACCCTTTAAAGTTCTTAGTAGAAGCCCTTACAAAAATCACCTTGTGGATTGCAAAAATCACTCCCCTTGGAACATTTTTAATTATCGCCAATCAAGCAGGGACTATTGAATTTTCTACAATCAAACAAATCAGCTCCTACCTGATCTTATATATCACCTGTGTATGCACGATTATTTTTTGGATTTTTCCAAGACTTACCCACATGCTCACACACATCAACCCCTACCGCTGGCTCAAGCTCCTCTCTCCTATCCTACTTCTTGCATATACAACAAACGTGGTGATTGTGTGTATCCCCTATATCATTGAACTGTTGCGCAAAGAGACTCAAGCGCTAGAACCTTTTGATGAAAAATCACAAACTCAGATTCAGGGTACTGTCTCTGTGATTTTTAATCTGCCTATGGGTTCGTTATTTATAACGATCTTTGTGTTCTTTGTATCGATTTTTTACCACCAGCCGATGCAAGTCCACAGTCAAATAGAGCTGTTTCTGACATCGTTCTTAACAAGCCTTGGCGCTGTCGGCATCGGCTCTTGGATTAACAGCCTTACCTTTACTCTCAATTCACTAGGACTGCCTATAGAAGCAGTCAATCTGTATCTGACCACCCTGCCGTTTACATCTGGTTTTCAAGCGGGAGTCTCTGTCATGCAGATCTCAACATTATGCTTTTTAATTACCCTTGCATGCAGAAGAAAAATTCTTACCTCCTATGGAAGGATTTTAAAACATAGCGCAGTAACGATAGGTCCTGTCCTGCTGTTGTTTTTCATCTTAAAAAACTACGCGCCGCTGCCTGAAATTAAAAGTTTGAAGAAAAGCATTTATGAGCTGAGTATTTCATCCAATCTACACGTATCTACCAAGGATATAAAGCAGCTATCACAACAAGATACTAGCTCTGAGGATACTTTTAACAGAATACTAAGAACAAAGGTGCTAAGAGTTGGGTTCATCGCACATTCCCCTCCATTTAGTTTTAATAACTATGACGACCATCTTGTAGGTTACGATACAGCTTTTGCCTATGAGCTCGGATACGATCTGGACTGCTCTATAGAGTTTATACCGATCAAAATAGGGGATCTAAATACCCATCTGAAAAACAATGATCTAGATATTGTGATGTCGGGGATATCGATTACCGAAGAGCGTTTAAAATACATGTCTTTTACAAAGCCTTACATGCTTCCTAGATTCGTCTTTGTAACTACAGAACACAATAGAGGCCACTTTAGCTCCACTACCTATGTAGAAAACAACCCCCACTTAAGGATCGCAGTTCTTAAAGGATCCTCTTATGAGGCTCTTGCCAAAGAACGGTTTCCCCGTCATCCCCTGATCTATTTAAACAGCTATGATGATTTCAACCCCGAAGAGGCGGATGCCATCCTATGGGAAGAGCAGCAAGCAATCGTCTGGTCTATTGGAAAAAGTGAGATCAGAGTCCTTTTCCCAACCCCTGTCATAGGCATCGATTGTTTAGGCTACGCTATTAATACGACAAGCCCTCAGTTTTTAAATTATCTGAACCAGTGGCTCTCTCTTAAAGAAACTAGTGGCTTTCAACAAAAGCAATACGATCTGTGGGTCCTTGGGAAAACAGAAATAGCAGCCCCTTATGAGCCTAGATGGTCGATTTTAAAAAATGTTTTAAAATGGGATGAATGAAAATACAAGGGGCAGAAAGCCTGCCCCTTGCTCTATCTGATTTATGCAGAATGAATAAATTCAATGACAGCTTCAGCATCTCTTAATCCTACAAGGCGGCCGACTTCTTTGCCGTCTTTAAAAAGGATCATGGTAGGCACTGATGTCACTTTGTAGGTGGCTGATACCCCTTGAGCGTGATCGATATCGAGCTTAGCTACCACAGCCTTGCCCTTAACTTCTTTCGCTGCTTTAGCAAGCACTGGCGCTAGCATACGGCAGGGGCCGCACCAATCAGCATAAAAATCAACAAGGGTGACTCCATGAGCGATATCTGCCTGGAAAGTATCTTCTGTAATTTTTTTAATCTCTTCGTTTGTCATTGCGTCCTCCTGCTAGACTAGTTCAGGCCGTATTGTAGAACACTGTCCGATTTTTTTACTAGCTAGGAAGCAGGTCTTATAAAGAGATGAAAAGAGCCTTGAATCAGGCTAAAATCTGGTAAGAGAGTAAGAGGCAATCGACCACCTACTTACATATTGAATTATCATAAAAAAGAACCTTCGTAACCCCTTGTATAGTCGAGGGTCTATGAGATACTTATGAACGTGCTTTTTCTAAAAGGGTGAAAAGGTCGATTATGCAGGGATAGGGACCCAGCAATTGACTGTGCTCATAGAATAGAGTTGATTTCATTTGTAAAAGCTAACGGCGTTACTAAATAGACGTCAATCCTCTGTAGCAACAGGCAACTTATTATAATTAACTATGTAGCCATTTTTAGAAGCCATCTCCTCTGCTTGGTCCGGGGTAAGCGTTGTAATACCCTCATCAGAGATTTGTTGAAAGCCCTTGCCTTTTCTCACAATCGTGACATAATGCCCAGAGTGTCGATTACGGCCTTCATGGCAAATCACAGAGTCAGCTTGAAAAGGGACAATTGTTGGTTCGTCTGATTGATCAATAGACTTAGATATAGGCACCATTAAATTTTTCGAAAAAATAGAGGTTACTGCTCCTTGATGTTTCTGGTCGTCGGTTCCAAATCGAGGCAAGAGAAATGATAAATGCTGAAGCTCTTTAAGGTTATCATGTGTAAATTTGGTCTGCTGAACCTTAACCTCGACCCTTTCAGCATCAGGCTCCTCATGTTCACTCATATTTTGTAAAAGAAGCGTGTCTATTTCTAACTTTGTCTTAGGATTCTCCAAATGCCCACCGGTCAGGGTAACACAGCAAGAAGGCTCAGGGTCAGCGATGGGACTGGGCGAGGATGTCCCTTCAACGCCCGATCCCTCCTCGGAGCCGACCCCAAAGTTTTGAGTTTTTATACAATACTTTGGGGCATTATCTAGCTTCAACATCTCTTTGATACGTTGCAAAAATTCGAAGCTATCATGCTGATCCGGTATTGTAAATACATACTTGCCGTATGGACTAGAGGACTTAGCAATACTTGGTAGATTTCTGATTTTCGTTGCAGCTTGCTTGATAGTTTCCGAATTAGGTTTTTCCTTTTCAAACTCATCAAAAAGTGAGGTAAGAGCCGTTTGTAGATGCCGTTCATCTGACCCTTTTGCCAATCCTAGATCTTGTTGTAAATACTCCCCAATGCCTGGCATCCTTAGTAGTCCCTGAAGGGCCGCATTCATAAAACAAGTATTACCTAAATTAGGGATACCCTTTGGATCTGGCGTGCGGCTAGGTAGCTCTGTAGCAGCAGATGGCTCGTGAGCTGACTTCTGTGAAGCCTCTGGGTGGTGCGTACCCACATTGACAAATAGTTTTGTAAATATGTCCTGAGATTTTACATCCGCCTCAAAAGTGCTCCATGTAGGGGATTTACCGTCCGACGTTGGAATAGACCACTGCCAACCAATAGAAGCATCTGGTGATTTCTGGGTACTGATAATTAAAGGATCTTTTGATCCCCGCCGTTGCAACAAAGGGTCTTGTAATTCCTTGGATTCGTTAAATAGTTGGGCTATTGCATCTGCCCCGTCCTTATCTAATCGCATGGTACGCTCACCACCTAGGATCTCAACCCTCCAAGACCTTGTCTTACCATCAGCATATCTGTGAGTTAATATAGCGCTTTGTCCGTCTTGAGCCAACTTGGCTTTAAACTGACTTGATACGATAGGCTCGGCGGCGGCGACTAATGTAGCCATATGGATTTCCTTATCTAGTTTCTTTCCATTGTATTCGGTATATGTTAAGGCTATATAAGGACTCTCTGATAACTCACATAAATCCTTTTATTTCAGTGTTTTACGATTTTATTTTTATTTTTTTATCGATTGAGTTTTAGAGGTTTTTTTGGGTGATCCGAAAAAGAGGATCACCCCCCTTGGTAAGTTTGAGAGGCACTCATTATTTGCGTGCGATTGTTTATAATTTTCTTGAAAGAATTAATATACTAAAGATTTAATATTACCTTCCAATCTAATGGGGGTAATGTATATGGGTACTCGGTCCTTTCTTTCAAAAATCATCCTTATTCTTTTAAGACCTACAATCTTATCTCACCCCCTCTATGGATGGCACAATCAAGTGTCTGCTCAGAGCTCGAGCTACCAAGACCCTTTGAATGCCTCTGCTTTGATTACCTATGATCAGGTGGTGCAGTATCTTGCTAATATTGAATCG
>CAMCLJ010000011.1 GCA_945875745.1 Chlamydia trachomatis | reverse complement strand
TTCTACCAGAAATCAGTCCCATACCACCAGCCCTTTTATTGATTACAGCCGTCGATACAGCATCAGAGAGATCATTATCTCCTGATGCCCCCCCTGAATTAATCAGGCCGATACGTCCCATATAACTATTAGCTACTTGATATCTTGTTAAGTCAATCGGATGGGGACTCGAAAGAGTTGTGTACATAGCTTCAGTCTGCTTACCAAAATGCAGAGCTTTAAATCCACCGTTATTCACAGGCAGCTTTTGTTTGACGATATCAGCATTAATCGTAGCTCCTAGGTGATTTGCCTGTCCTGTTAGATCTGCCGCTTCATGGTAATCGATCTCTTTTGTTTTAAAACCTGGATTTCTCAAATAACACCAAAGAACCGTTGCCATACCTAATTCATGAGCCAGCTCAAACGCACGGCTCACTTCCATAATTTGACGGGTGCTCTCTGGCGAGCCAAAATAAATGGTGGCACCTACTGCCACACAGCCCATATCATATGCCTGTTTTACGCTGCTAAAAAAAATCTGATCGTATTTGTTAGGATATGAAAGGAGCTCGTTATGGTTAAGCTTTAACATAAAAGGGATCTTGTGAGCATACTTTCTGGCAACACTTGAAAGAACTCCTAAAGTAGAGGCAACCGCATTACATCCCCCTTCAATTGCCAACTTCACAATATTTTCTGAATCAAAATAGATCGGATTTTTTGCAAAAGAGGCTCCCGCAGAATGCTCGATCCCCTGGTCGACAGGCAGTATTGATAAATACCCTGTTCCTGCAAGACGCCCTGTGTTGTAAAGAGAGTGCAGGCTTCTGAGAACACGCGGTGTTCTATCAGAATGGGAAAAGATCCGATCAATAAAATCGGAGCCTGGCAAATGGAGCTGATCTTTTGGTATTGTTTTGCAAACATGCTCTAGCAGATCTTTTGCTTTAGAGCCGAGGATCTTTTCGATTTTTTCTTTAGACATACATTCCCATCAATTATTCTTTTTAATCAATTGTAAGTGTACACAACAGCTCCGGTTTTTTGAAAGCAGAACTATTTTTTTGCTTTAAGGTGGGGATATACTTTTAAAAGCGCTTAAGTTTTTAACTGATAAGGATCATTGCTCATTACGCCATTTTCAATTCATTAATCAGCAAATTTTTTATCATAGATCGATAAGCAAACCCCATCTTTTCCACCACATCACCATTATAATGAAAGCCTAACCGGTGATAAAATCCTTGTAGCTCTTCTCTGGCTTCGACTGAGACGTCAGTAACACCTTGTGTAGTCAGCCACTGTTCTAATGCATGCAACAGCTTGCGAGCGCATCCCTGCCCTCTATACTCTTCACTGAGCGCTAGCTGCATAATCTCTCCAGAAGTAGATGTTTGAGGATGAAACAAAAGACATCCTATAATCTTTTTCTTGACCATGACCAGCAGGTGTGTGCACTCCATCTCTTCAGGGATCACTTCAGAGCCCGGCGGCATCCCTAACGGCTTACGAAGAACTTCCCAACGTAGCATGAGCTCATCACGATAATACGCATGCGATGGTGTAATGAATTTAAACTTCATTATTCAACCTCTTTTGTATTCAATGTCGTTATAATTTTAAAGTACGGATCTATTTATATTTTTTAAAACATTTTCGATAGAAAAAGATAAAAAGATGTGAAATATCAAATAGAAATAAGAAAAGTCTTTAGTACAAAAGTGTTATCTGCACTAAAGAAAAGAAGTCATCTGAAAGAAACACTTAGTCTATGTATAAAAGCAGGCTCTTTAAATACTCCCCTTCAGGATGATATAAAGAGATAGGGTGATCGGCAGAGAGAATATGATGCTGGAGAATACGGATGTTTTTCCCACTTTCAGCACCCGCTTGAAAAATGATATGTTGAAACTCTTGCTTATTAATAAAATAAGAGCAAGACGAGGTAAGGACCAGGGTCCCTTTACGAACCTTAGAAAAGACTACACTATTAAGCCGGCGATATCCAATTGTTGCAGACTCGATGTCTTTCCGTTTTTTTGCAAATGCAGGAGGATCTATAATAACTAGGTCATAGTCTAAGGCTTCTTCTTGAGCTAAAAAATCAAAGACATCGCCGGTAATGACTGTATGCAGATCCGATGGAAACCCGTTAATGTGGGTATTTTTAATCGCATATTTTGATGCTGTCTCAGAAATATCAACACTTGTGACATGCCGTGCGCCGCCACGCAGAGCATAGAGTGAAAAGCCTGCTGTATAAGAAAAGCAGTTCAGAACCTTTTTACCCCTAGATTGATATCCAATAAGACGGCGCATCTCTCTGTGGTCTAAAAATAAACCAGTCTTCTGCCCTTCAAGGAGGGAAACAAGAAATTGGATTCCATTTTCTTCAACAAGAACCTCAGACACCTCCTCACCTAACACATTCCCCTGCAGAGGCTCTAACCCCTCCTGGGATCTAGCCGAAGAGATCGATTTCTCATAGATCGACCTACAAGGCAAAAGTGCTGCGATCTTTTCAATGATGATTGGTTTAAGCCTTTGCATACCAGCTGTGTTGATCTGAATCACAAACACGTCATTATACTTATCTACAATTAACCCTGGCAGACCATCGGATTCTGCGTTAATCAGACGGTAGCAATTGGTATCGGCTGTAATACACGCTGTGCGTAAAGCGCTAGCCTGTTTTATTTTAGTTTCAATGACATCACTTATATCTTCTTGGCTATAACTGATCACTCTTGCTGCAATCGAGTTTGTCAGATTCACATAGGCTCTTGCGATAAATTGCCCCTGATGAGAATAGACATCAACTAAAGCACCGGCATCAAGCTCAGGGCAAGATCCGATAGCACCTGAGAAAATCCAAGGGTGTCTATTGACTAAGATCGACTTTTCTTTACCTGGCTTTAAAATCAATTGAGGAAGGTTCATAAGTATTATGTTGTCAGGTTAAGTGGTTGCATCGTTTTTTTAACTTTTTTAGAAGATGGGATAAAACTTGGAGCGATGACCCGTCCGATAAGATCATAATCTGCCACTTGGGTAATTTCTACTTCATAGATTTTACCAAATTCTGTGACCTTGCGCCCATCATTAATGATCACCTGTCCATCAATTTCTGGACACTGCCCGTAGAACCTACCCCTCATTAAAAATTGCGATTCAGGATGGTAGCCTTCTATAAGCACCTGCATTTTTTGACCTAAAAACCTACGGTTGTATTTTCTTAAGACTTTCATCTGAGTCGCTGCAAGCTTATCAAACCGCTTTTGTTTCACATCTGCGCTAATATGCCCTTCAAGTTTTGCAGATGGAGATTCTTCCTCTAAGGAATACTGGAATATACCGATATTATCAAGAGGGTGCTCTTTAACAAAGCAGACCAGCTCCTCAAATTGCTTGTCTGTTTCACCAGGAAAGCCCACCATCAAGCTCGTTCTAATCACCATAGAAGGAATTTCTTTACGCAGCTTTGTGATGATATCAATAATTTGGTCTTTAGAAGTTTTTCTTTTCATAGCTTTGAGCACGTCATCGTTGATATGCTGCAAAGGCATATCAACATATCTACAAATACGGGAATCGGACTTAATAATTTCAATCAGCTCATCTGTGATTTCATCAGGATAAAGATAAAGAAGGCGGAGCCAGAAGTCTTTTTCTACCTTTAACATCTCTTTGAGCAATGTTTCAAGGCCTGGCTTTTCTTTGGTCTCTTTACCCCAATCTCCAAGATCTTGGGCAATCAGAATAATCTCATGAACACCCTGATCTAAAAGAAGGCGGAACTCTTTTAACACTTGTTCAACCGTTTTACTTTTAAGAGGCCCTTTAATTTTAGGGATAATACAAAAGGCGCACTGCTTAGCGCACCCTTCTGCAATCTTTAAATAAGCGTAATGTTTCGGAGTGGAAAGCTGACGAGGTATCTCTCCTGACTGTAGATAACTTTTTGCAGATGTAACAGCCTCCCCTGCCCCTGGAGCCTCTATCGCCTCGAGGACTTTTTCGACATCACCAGAACCCAGATAATAATGGATATCTTTAAATTTTTCCTGTAGCTCATCTTTATGCTTCTGAACCATGCATCCAGCAACAACAACTTTCGCTGAAGATTTTTTTTCATCTATTAAAGCCTGAATCGTATCGCATGATTCTTGTCTTGAAGAGGCTAAAAAACCACAGGTATTGACAACCAGAAAATCGGCCTGATCGACCTCTTGAGCGATCTCATACCCTGCTTTTAAAAGAATCCCCAGCATCACCTCTGAGTCAACCAAGTTTCTTGCGCATCCAAGGCTTGTAAAATGGATTTTATTTCCTGACAGCAATGCATTGTTATTCATCTGGGGTCCCTCACAAATAAAGAATAGAAAAATTATAAAACCTTATTTGTTTAAATACTAGCCAATCTTCTATCGCCCCACATTTTGCCCCCTTCTTCATTTTCCCAAAAACAAATAAATCACGCGCATTAATATAATAATTAAAAATTTAATAAATAACATTAATTTATAATAAAAAATTTAAAAATCAATTTAATTGAAAATAGCTTAGTAAATATGTTATAATAAAATGTAAAACAATTTAATGGCTTTAATTATGATAATAAGCATTTCCCTAAGTGAGAATCAATATCATCCAACGACCCATCTACAACAAGTGGATCGATCCTGTTTAGGAATAGGCAATCAAATATCAGTGTTACATTCGAGTGAACGTACAGATCCAAATGTAACGAAGCAGAGTCTTGCAGATCGAATAAAAAAGCTGATAGCACGTATTTGCCACCAACTTGCGTCCACCTTTGAAGCAATTCGCAGCTTTACTTTCCGGCACATAAACACGGCCTATCAATGGTTTCATGACACTACTTTTCAGCGGGCTCAAAATAATTCTGATCCTTTTGACCTATCAGGGAACAATGATGATCCGTGGCGTGCAGGTATTAGACAAATTTTCTACGGAAATCAGAGATTCCAAAATGGGCCCGTAGACTCTGGGCGAGTCTACTCTATACTCCACAAGCTAAGCAGCGCAGCTCCCAACGGCATCCACTTTAACCAAGCAAGCTTTAACCCAGGCAGATACCTTGACGGGGGGACGTGTACAGCCATGTCTCTAGAATTTCTTTCACTATACCTAAAGCGAGGCATTCAAGAAGATCTTCTAGATCAAGTAACCAAGACATTATCTTTTAGCTCACAAGAGCTCCGTAATAGGCAGATGGCATATAATATGATTGAAGTAGATAGGGATCTACTTAGTCAACCCTGCCAAGAAGGCACTTCATTTGATTACTCAAAAAATAAAATTCAGGCGATAGCAAATTACCACGACCTGAAGATTGACTATGCCTCAGAAGAACTCGATCTAAAAATTAGTGGCAGCAATCATCTATTTGATCAGCTCATGGAAAAGTTACCTCAGGGTGCTTTTCTGATTCGAGTCCTTAAACCTGCAAATAATTCAAAAATGGAAGAATTTGGTCATTCTTTAGCTTATATACAAGATGGTAAGACAGGACTGCTTTATGATCCTAATAAAGGCCTTCGTCAACTCGATCCAGACAAAAAAAACCAAGTTCTCTACAGGCTTATTAACATCAATGTTGTCGAAGAATTCGATGCGAGTCGATTGCGCTTTTATCGATTGCAGTGATAAATTGATCTCTTGATATCGCTCTCCCTCTTTCTCTATGATATAGCCGAGACGGCGCACATTTTTTCAAGTACTGGATACGAAGTCACATAAGAGATGTTCACAGATAAGAAGTAAAACATTTTTTATATTCATTTCTTTTTATCAGATATAACTACAAAACATTTACTTCAAATACTCTCACAGTATATGCTCAAACACACTCAAGTAATATTAAAAATAAAAAGCATGCCCCGATTTTTTTTATCTACAGTCCTTGCTGTATCCCTTGTGTTCTCATGCAACTCAAAGCATAAACATAAAAATACACAAACAGTAAAACTCAATATCCGTTCTGACCCAATCAGTCTAGATCCCAGACGAACAAACGATGTGACATCTAATGCTGTGATTCGGCTGTGCTTTGATGGATTAATGAGACGTGATCAAAATGGTGGATTTGCCTTTAGTGTCGCTAAAGATGTGAAAATCTCTAATGATGGGCTGACCTACCTATTCTATCTAAAAGAGACGGTATGGAACGATCAAACGCCTGTGATAGCAAAAAACTTTGAAGATGCATGGAAGTCTATTTTAGATCCAAATTTTTCCTCTGAGCTTTCGTACGAACTATTTATTATCAAAAATGGAAAAAATGCCAAAGAAGGGAAAGTCCCCTTAAGCGATGTTGGGGTAAAGGCTCTTTCAGATTACGTATTGCAAATTGATTTAGAGCATCCTGTACCCTATTTTTTAGATTTACTATCTACAACCGGCTTTTACCCGATCCCCTCCCATATCGCAGCAAAAAATCCAAACTGGACCAAAGATGGGGGCAGTCAATACATTTGTAATGGACCTTTTTTTGTTCGGCAGTGGAAACATTATAGCCATATCACTCTTTTAAAAAACCCCGACTATTGGGATAAAGATGTCGTTAGACTCGATCAAATCGAGCTGTATATGATTGAAAATGAAAATACCGAACTAAGCATGTACTATAATGGAGTAATCGATTGGGCAGGCAATCCTTTCTCATATTTACCACAAGATGCAATATCCAGTCTTATCGATCACCACGATTTTCACAGGAAAAATCTTTTAGGAATATACTACTATATATTTAACACCAAAACACTTCCATTTAGCAATAAACATGTAAGAAAAGCGTTTTCGTTAGCGATTAATCGTAAAGCAATCATCGATAATCTGCTCCACGGAACTCAACATGTTGCCACATCTTTAATTCCCTTAACCATGTGGGATCGACGGGTACGCTATTTTGGCGATGCTGATGTAATAGAAGCACGAAAAGAGCTGGCTATAGGCCTGAAAGAGTTAGGGATCGCTCAAAAAGATCTGCCAGAAATTAAGCTCTCTTACAACAACACAAGCCACGCACATCATAAAATTTCCCAAGCGATTAAAGATCAGTGGTCAAAGGCTTTTAACATATCAGTCCGTCTGGAAAACATGGAATGGAAAGTCTTGTTAGATCAAATACGCAAACACGATTTTCAAATTGCACGAATGAGTTGGTTTGCAAGCGTTAACGATCCGATAACGTTTTTAGGGATCTACAGACTGGCTAATTCACAAATGAACCAGTCAAGATGGAGCCACCCAAACTTTACCTCTTTACTCAATCAAGCAGATCTAGAAAAGGATCCAACCAAACGACTGAGTCTACTTGCGGATGCTGAAGCGATCTTTGTCGATGAAATGCCAGTTGCACCGATCTATTTTTACTCAGGTAACTACCTGCAAAAACCACATCTTAAAGGTGTGAATTTGTCTGAACTGTCCGATATTGATTTTAAATACGCCTATATAGATCAACCATGATTCAATACATTACTAAAAAGTGCATACTTTTCGTCCTCTCCTTATTTATTGTAACCACAGCGACCTTTTTTCTGATGCATGCAATACCTGGTGATCCATTCACCCAGGATAAAGCGATACCTGAAGAGATTCTTAAGGCGATGTACCAACATTATGGGTTAGATCGCCCCCTGTTTTTTCAATATCTGTCTTATCTAAAAGGTCTAGCGATAGGGGATCTAGGTCCTTCTTTTAAATATCAAGGACGGACGGTCAATGAAATCATTGCGCAAGGATTTCCTGTCTCTTTAACTCTAGGGCTAGAGGCTCTATTTATTTCCATTGGAGCTGGAATTACTATCGGCGCTATTGCTGCATGGAAATATCAACGTTGGCAAGACCATCTAATGATGCTTGTGGCTATTTTAGGTTTATCGATTCCAAGTTTTATTTTTGCTACCTTTCTTCAATATTTACTTGCTATGAAGCTCGATCTGTTTCCTATTGCCCGTTGGGGCAGCTTTAGCCATACGATCCTACCAGCTATTTCATTAGCTGTTCTGCCAACTGCTTGCATTGCCCGTTTAACTAGATCAAACATGATCGAGGTCTTTCAGTACGACTACATTCAAACTGCAAAAGCTAAAGGGCTCAATTCTGCAACGATCATTACACGTCACGTTCTAAGAAATGCACTGCTTCCAGTTATTACATTCCTCGGTCCTTTAACAGCCTCTATTTTAACAGGTAGCTTTGCTATTGAAAAAATCTTTGGGATACCTGGATTAGGTCAATGGTTTGTCTTAAGTATCGCCAATCGAGACTACACAGTGATTATGGGAACCACAATTTTTTACAGTGCGATCCTTATGTTTTGCGTCTTTGTCGTCGACCTACTATACTGCGTGATTGACCCAAGAATCAAACTGCAGGATACAAAAACATCTAATGAGTGACTCTTCCGCTCTTTTTCAACCACTCTCTAGTATCGAGAAACAAGAAGCTATACTAGATCAAAAGACCAAAAGCTCTAGCTTCTGGACAGAAAGTTTGAGAAGATTTTGCGCCCACCGTATGAGCCTTATTAGCGCCTCTATTCTATCTTTGCTTTTTATGACCGCAATCATCGCTCCTTTTCTGACCTCCTATACTTATTACGACACACACCTTAGCCTAAAAAATTTACCACCCTCTACTCAATTCTGGTTCGGAACAGATGAGCTGGGACGAGATATTTTTACAAGGATTTGGTGGGGAGCTAGGATTTCCTTATTTGTCGGACTCATCGCCTCAATGATCGATTTAATTATAGGAGTCTTCTACGGAGCGTTAGCTGCCCTATTTGGTGGAAAAATAGAAGAAGCAATGATGCGTCTTGCCGATATCCTCTATTCCATCCCCTATCTTTTGGGTGTGATTTTATTAATGGTTATTATTGGACCTGGAATTCTTACCATTATCATCGCTCTGACAATGACAGGTTGGATTGGTATGGCCAGAATGGTCCGCAGTCAGATTCTACAGCTTAAACAAATGGATTTTGTAACAGCTGCAATCGCAATGGGCGCATCTCGCAAGAGAATCTTGTTAAAACATCTTATTCCCAATTCTATGGGACCAATTATTATTACAGTAACCCTTACAATTCCATCGGCCATTTTTGCAGAAGCATTTTTAAGCTTTCTAGGGCTTGGAGTACAGGCACCTATTGCTAGCTGGGGTACTATGGCCAATGACGGGCTATCCGCCATGAGGTATTATCCTTGGAGACTCTTTTTTCCAGCGGCATTTATTAGTATAACAATGCTCTGTTTTAATATGGTGGGTGACGGTCTAAGAGATGCATTTGATCCAAGGCTCCGATCGTGAATCCTTTATTATCTATTGAAGATCTACATGTCCAATTCTCTTCTCACGGCAAAAAAATCTATGCTGTATCCGGTGTTAACCTCTGTTTATATCCAGGCGAAATCTTAGGTATTGTCGGTGAATCAGGATGTGGTAAGAGTGCGACAGCCAAAGCCATTATGCGCCTTCTGCCATCCCATTCAGCCGAGCTGTCAGGAAAAGTCATCTATCAAGAAAATAATCTGTTAGAGCTGTCTGAAAAACAAATGAGAGGCCTAAGGGGAAAAGAAATAGGAATGATCTTTCAAGATCCAATGACATCTCTGAACCCAACATTAAAAATCGGGATGCAAATCATCGAAGGGTACCGTAAACATCATCCTAAAGTAAGCTTTAGAGAGGCGCTGGAATACGCAATTAATATGCTTCACTTAGTCGGAATCGCCAATCCTTCAGCTAGAGTCTTAGAATACCCCCATACCCTCAGCGGAGGTATGAGGCAAAGAGTGATGATCGCAATTGCTCTTGCGTGCAAACCAAAAATCTTAATTGCCGATGAACCAACTACTTCTTTAGATGTTACGATTCAAGCACAAATTCTCCATCTACTAAAAGAAATCCAAAAAAAAACAGGGACAAGTATGATGTTAATTACCCATGATCTGAGTATAATTGCAGGCATCTGTGATCGAGTTCTTGTTATGTATGCTGGAAAAGTCGTAGAAAGTGGACCTGTCAACCAATTGTTTTATAACCCAAGGCACCCCTATACACAAAAGTTAATCCAAGCCATTCCAAGTATTAATAGACCGACTAACATCCCCTTACTTTCAATTCCTGGAAATCCACCCCAACTCCACCGGCCACCAACAGGATGTGCTTTTGCACCACGATGTGATCACGCCATGAAAATATGCCTACAAACTCCCCCAAATCAAACAACTGTCGCCCCAGATCATCATAGCTGTTGCTGGATTCATGAAAAAAGGCATTAGAGGACTCAGATGTCAAAAAAACCTTTAATAGAAATTAAGCACTTGTACAAGTCGTTTCCCCATCCGACAACACCTCTTTTAGCGGTCAATGATGTATCGTTTGTTATTTATGAAAAAGAGACACTCGGTCTTGTAGGAGAAAGTGGCTGCGGAAAATCGACCCTTGGAAAGCTTGTATTACAAATAGAAAAACCAACAAGTGGGGATGTTGTATTTGAAGGTTCTAACCTTTGCAAATTACAAGCTAAAGAGATGAAGAAATGGAGAAAAAACCTCCAGATGATTTTTCAAGATCCTTATGCGTGTCTTAATCCCCGTATGACTATTGCCGAGATTATTGCAGAACCAATTGACATCCACAAGCTATCTACCGGCAAAGAAAGAGAAAAAACAATCGATAGACTCTTATCCCTTGTAGGACTAGATATCTCTTATAAAATGAGCTTTCCTCATGAACTCAGTGGGGGTCAAAAGCAACGAGTAGGGATAGCTAGGGCTCTTGCTTTAAGTCCAAAATTTTTAGTCTGCGATGAACCGATTTCAGCTCTTGATGTATCTGTGCAAGCCCAAATTATTAATCTTCTTAAAGATTTACAAAATACTGCCGGCCTTACCTATCTTTTTATCTCTCATAACCTAGGGCTGGTAAGATACATATGTTCTAGAGTAGCTGTCATGTACCTAGGACATCTTGTTGAGCTTGGGCAAACTGATGATTTATACAGCAACCCCCTGCACCCGTATACACAAGCGCTGCTCTCCGCTATTCCTATTGCCGACCCAGAAAAAGAAAGGGCAAGAGATAAAACAATTCTTAAAGGAGAAATACCTAAGGCAAAACAAAGACCTATAGGTTGTTGTTTTGCCAGTCGCTGCCCCAAAGCCACATCAGAATGTCATACCATAAAACCAGAATGGAAACAGATCAAAGATGATCACTTTGTAGCCTGCCACCACATAAGCTTATAGTAATCCTAATACACCTCTCACTTAGGACGGGACGCGCACATCCAAACTCTACAAGGTCCTTTTTTTAATAATGCATCAGCCAAACGAATTCTGCCAATTAATCCCCCACTCTTTTGGTTGGCCCCTAATACTACCAAATCAATGTGGTGAAGTTTTATTTCATGCACGAGAGAATCTAAGACTCTACGAGCTCTTACCTCTTTTATTTCGATAGATACACCCATTTCCCTGGCAATGGCTTCTGCTTTCTGCAGAGCTTTTTGTGCTATTTCTTCTTTTTTTTCCATTTTCGCATTCATAGGTAAAGATGAGGGAATATCAATAATATGGATGGCCATTAAATGAGCCTTATGACTTTTGGCTAGCTCACAGGCGATCTGTAAGGTTTCAGAGGCGTCACCACCTCTTGTGGGAACTAGAATCTTTTTAATTAATAAGGGTTTAAAATCAGGAACTGAGACTCTTTCTACCTTTAAACTACCTGTGACAGCAATTTTATGTTTTGAGCGAAAAGAAAAATAGATCACTAAGCCAAGCGCTATCCAGGAAAAACCCATAACCCGACCTTCTGGCTTGGTAAAAACAATCAATATCCAGACAGATGCAGTCACTATCAGACCAAGAACCGCAGGTATGGGAATCTGCGCATTACCAAAGCGAATATTAAAGGGTATTTTAAATGGCCTGCTTTTTTCAGGCTGCCTAATCCTAAGGATGATCACAGAAAGATGGGCAAAGAAAAAAGCAATCATCGCTCCAAAATTATACAGATCCCCCAGAAATTCTAATTTACCCTGGCTTGCAATAACCACTGCGCAGCCGCATAACGCAAAAACAATCAGAGCATTCATAGGGGTTTTAAAACGGGGATGCAATTTATGTAAAAATGCTGGTAACTGGTAATATTCACCTAAATTATAAGACAGGCGCGAGGCTCCGATAAGACCTGCATTGGATGCTACAAAAAGAATGATCGCTGCTAAAACACTGATCCATGGATTGAGGAATTGAGTATGAAATGGCAGGGCAGCTACAACCCCTGCAATAGGATTTTCTAAATACGTAGTACCTAAAAGCAAAGGGGAAAGAGCTGACAGAGCAACAAGTGAGACACCTACATAAATGACTAGCAAAACACCTGCTGTGATCATAATAGCTTTAGGAACTGTGCGGGTTGGTGTTTTTGCCTCAGATCCCAGCTGGGCAATAGACTCAATCCCTGTATATGCCACCATGGCCATAGCTGTTCCTTTCCAAAATTGTGACCATGTAGGAGACCAGTCGACAGAGGGGAGATTAATTTCCATATGGCCAACTACATATTCGAAATTAAATAAAAAACCCATGCCTATAAAAATAATGATCAGCTGAGTAACAATTGCTAAAACCATTAAAATCAAACTGATCCTGGTCGATTGCTTGATCCCACAAATATTGAGCACACATAAAAAAAGAATGATGGCGCAACTACACACAATCTGAATGGGTATATTAGAAAGGCTCGGAACAAAATAGGATAAATAAGGGGCGATTGCAAACGCTGAAATCGCAATTGTCACGATATAATCTAAAAGAAGACCCCACCCTGCTATAAAAGAAATCAAATCATTAAATGCACGGCGCGCAAAACTTGCAGAGCCACCTGCATCATGATACAAAGATGTCATTTCAGCATAGGTAAGAGCTGTACATAAGAAGACAATCCCTGCAAGCCCAAGGGCAATTGGTGTGGCGCCTAAAGCATAAAGGGCAGTCATCCCTAAGGCATAATAAATCGAAGAGCCCAAATCCCCATAGCCGATTGCAAATAAATCAAAAACACCGAGCACTTTCTTTAAGATCGTATTTTTTATCTTAAAAATACTTCTTTGGGACCCTTCACGATTAAACATAGAGCCACCTTTAAAATATAGCTATCCTTCTTGTAAAAAAGAGATAGTTTTCAGGCAACTTAAATCGAAGAAGAAAAAGAATTAGTGAGACAGGACTTGTTTAGGAAGCTGAAAAACGACATGTTCTTCGGTAAAGACGACATCTTCAATCGATTCTACTCCGAGATCTTTTAGCCTTTGAATACAGGCTTGCACTACATCTTCTGGTGTCGACGCACCAGCTGTCAGTCCAATAGATGAGATACTTTTCAGCCAATGGGGTTGGATCTCACTCTGATCATTAATAAGATAGGAAGGCTTACCTCGCAGAGCGCCAACCTCTCTTAAGCGGTTCGAATTAGAACTGTTAGGATCACCAACAACTAGAATGATATCAACATCATGAGCGATTTGTGTAAGTGCCATCTGCCGGTTAGTCGTGGCATAACAAATTGATGAACTCGGTATAGATTCTATGTTTGGAAATTTTTGCACAAGGACAGCAATCATTTCTTTTACATCATCGAGGCTCAAAGTCGTTTGTGTAGCATAAAAGAGCTTATCTTCTTGAGTAAAAGACAGATTGTGGACGTCTTGGGTATTTTCGACAATTGTTGTGACACCAGGTGCTTCACCTGCAGTACCGATGATTTCAACATGGTTTTTATGCCCAATTAAAATAATTTTATACCCTTTTTGAGCATACCTTTTTACCGCGGAGTGAACCTTTGTAACAAGACCGCATGTGGCATCAATTTCAATCAGATTTCTTGCCTTTGCAAGGTCTCTAACGTCAGGACTGACACCGTGAGCTGAGTAAATGACACGAGCACCTATGGGAACCTCTTTAAGGTCTTCAATAAAAATAGCTCCTTTGTCTTTGAGAGCATCGACCACAAAACGATTATGGACAATTTCATGCTTTACGTAGATGGGGGCTCCAAAAAGTTCTAAAGCTTTCTTAACTGTATCAATGGCCCGCTCGACCCCTGCACAAAATCCTCGAGGTTTAGAAAGAAGAAGTTTCATCTGGTGCATATCTCCATATATTGGATGATTATTGTAAAAAAATACCGATGTTTTTAGCAAAACCTTTAGCAGGATCAAGATAAATAAAACCATCTGACGAGAAAGTCAATAAAAAAATACTAACAAGATAAAAAGGGAAATTTATTTGCACATCACCTATTTAACAGCTATATTATTTAAATGTATTTTTATAATTTAATTAAACAAATATAATATACATAAACGAATTAATGGTATTAATTTATGTCTTCGATAGGAGCATCCAGTCATCTTTCCGGCCAAGAAAAATTGCCTTGCCCTGACAAGGCAGATCGTCCTGCAGAGGAAAGGGCTGAGGCAAAAAGGGCAAAACAAGGGCCACAGCCCATGCCGGATAGATTCGCGCTAATGACCCCTCAAGGCCCTGCAACTGTAAATATTCAAAAATTAATAGGTCAAGGGTCCTTTGGGCAAGTCTATGCTGTTTCTATTCAGAAGGATGGTGATCCAGCTATTAGACATTTAGCTCTTAAAGTAGCAAAGGTCGACGAAGACAGCAGCCGTAATGCGCGGGTGAACGCTGTTATAGAGCGTGAAATTGGCATATTAAGGAAATGGACCCAAATCAATCCAGACAATACAATCCCTTTAGCTCGATTAATTGTAGGGCCTCTTAATATGAATTCTGATCGGATCTGTTTTTTACAAGAGCTATACAATTGTAATCTCTACGATCTCATTTCGCATCACCCTACTGGCTTGCCGCTACCACATGTGAAAATTTTTACAGCTCAGATGGTTCCAGGTTTAGAGGCTTTAAGCCAAGCAGGAATGACTCACTCAGATATAAAACCGGAAAATATTCTATATCATCAAAGAAGAAACAGATTTTGTATTACTGATGCAGATTGTTGCGCAGAAGGGGGAGAGCAAGCAAATGAAAGAAAGCTTTGTGTCGGGACACTATACTATCGCGCGCCAGAGATTGCTTATGGTCTACCTTATGGTCCCCAAGCTGATATATGGAGTTTTGGATGCACCCTATTTGAGGTTTTAACAGGCCAGGTTCTGCTTCTGGCAACCGGCCCTTCAAATTTACAAACTATGTTTACTTCCCTTTTAGGTCCAGCCCCTACAGAGTTTATAATCCAAGCAGATGCTTCATCGCCGGCAAGTGGATCCGTTGATGAGCCTAGAGATGCATTCTTTGAGAAACAAATCGAATCTAGGCTCTCTAAATCAGACGAGCACACCCTCGTAGATCTGGCAAATTTTAAGAACTTGCTAAACAACCTCCTTAGATGGGAAAGAAGGGAACGTTTAACACCTATACAAATAAAAGAACACCCTAGCCTTGCAAGAATAGATTGGCAGACTTTATCTCTATCAGAATAAAGGCTTGTAGACGCACATATAAAAAGCCCTTCAACATTTTGATATTCATTAAAGATTTCTCCTATGCTACAGTGGTTAGACTTTTTGAGCATGATGATTAGCCTGTTGAAGGATTAGGTCAATCTGATAGAAATTCCTTAAAAAAAAATATTTTTTATATACTCCTGAAAATGAAATCAACTCACATATCCACTGATTTCTTTTAATCGAACATATTTAAATTCTATAACAACTTAAAAACAAACGACTTAATAATAAATGAATTTTATAATAAATATATTTTAAAATAAAAAAACATAATATTAATAAAAAACAAACATTAGAGTGATATAATTTAGATATTAAAAAGAGGTATCTATGTCGATAGTTAATCCAATCTTGAGAAAAGCTATGTCCTTTCCAGGAACATACTTAACCCCCTTACACCCTCATGGAAAAGCTTCTCAATTATATGCTGGGGCTGTCTGCAGCGCACAAACCGATTCTTCTCCAAAACCCATTTCACAACGTCGGTTACAAGTAGCTCCTCTAGACATGCCTGCTGATCGACGTAATGCACGGGATGAACTTTTAAGTCACCGTATTATAGGGATTGATGAACAGGCCGGTGATTTACAGGCCCTCATTGATATCATCAATTTGGGCTTAGATCGGGAATTGCTACCGCCAAGTTATCGAGAGATTCTCATTAGCGTAGAGGAACTGATCCAAGATCAAAACCCTGTCCTTTCTAAAGAGGGGGGCGGAATTCTAGAGCAGTTATATAAAAGAAAACAACAAGAGCTCAACTGGCATCAATTGGCCTATCTTAAAGAGTGCGTAGAGATGATCGCAAGAAGAAGTAAAGAAGGAAAGCCTGCCCATGAAGAGCTCATTCGACACGACTTATTTGCAGATTTTAGCTTGAGTTTGCAAAAGCATGATCTTACAACACTACATAAGATGTGCGAAGATCTGCACATCAAAGCGACTGAATCAGTCCAACAGACTTACCAGGCTCTTGTACACCACTTTCTCAGATTACAAACCCATGATCTGGATTTGATCCGGACTCTACTCAATCCGGAATATATACAAGAAAATCCAGAACTTTATGGGATAGATAACCCGATTATAGGCTTACACAACCTAGGTGGTAACGACTGCTGGATTAATAGTTGGTTGCAGTTCACAGCAAAGACCCCTGCTTTGCAGGATATGGTGTCCGATCTATGCATCCTTGCAAAAGAAATGGATGATCCAAGAGAAGAACCTCTAAAAAGAATTCAATCCGAAATGCTCTGCTTTCTAAACGAAAGCCGGAGTCTGCCGCCGCCAAAAATCTCAACTGCCAACACATTAAATATTCGTTACGCCCTCCATGATTTATTCCCTCAAATTTCAAGGGATCATAGCCAGCAAGATGATCCTGCGCAGATCATAGAACTACTAGAGGCACTCAGAAGTGAGCTATCCGAAAAGAATCGACATATTCCCATCAGCGATTCTAGTTGTTTCAACCGAGCCCTGCGGTATATAGGATTAGAAAAAAAACCGAAGGATCAACAAGAACAGTATGTCCCTTTTAAGGATATGGCAGATAGCGAAGTATTTGATATCTTGCAGCAAAAGGTACTTCCAGTTGCAACAAGAAGCTGTTTCTTAAGCTTGAGCGGCGGACATGGACCCATGTTACCAGAAATGGCAAGAGCCTTTCTTGAAGAGGTTAACGGCGATTTAACTCAGGGTTGCTTTATCCGTGATGAAGAAGGTAATTTAGAGTCGTATAATACCATAGCTCATCCAAGAGCTATGGCTCAATTTAACCACCCACCAGAGCAGCTGATCGTTCAAATCCGGCCGGCAACTAGCCAAGACCCAACAGGACAGGTCCAAATAGTTCCTAATCAAACAAACGATACACCAGCCATCTTTAGCTTATCCCAAAGTTTATGTGGAACAATCGATACGAGCTACGCTCTAGAGCACATCATCTTCAAAACAGGAGTAGCTGATGCTGGTCACTATGTTGTGATTCAAAAACAAGGCGATGATTGGTATTTCTGTTCAGATACGCACACAGAATTAGTCCCTACCAAATTAGTAAAGACAGAGTTTCTTCCCAAAGGAACAATCTTGCTCTATAAAAAACTCGATCAGATCGATGAGGATGCCCCCCTTATTGATGATCCGGAAAGACCTACAGTTACTGATGTAAGAAGAGCTTCTACACCACCAACTGAGAAGTCACCAGAAAGTAACCATCCATTACAATCTGCCGCTCCATCGAGACTTAGCCTGTCACAAAAAATAGATGGTGTCACATTAATAAATAGAGCAACTGATACAACTGCTCTTCCGTCCTCCACGACTTCGAGTGAGCAGCCTATCCCCCCTGCACAACCTAGGAACGTAGCCTGGCCACAACCAATCGGGTTATTTCAACGCTTTAAGGGATGGATCTGGGAAGTTGGTACAAGCGTCTTCAGCTGGTTAAGAAGGTGGTGGAGATAGTAGTCATAAAGAATCTGTATTCACGAATTGAATTTCGAACACTACTTTTATCTGCGTTTAGGGATACTTATTAAATAAAATCCCTAAACGTATTTTGAGCAAAAGATGACAGGTCTAGCCTCTTAAAACCGAGCGGCGGGCTCTACATCAGCCACACAACGAAAACCGTAAGTGCCATTCATGACGCCAGGGTTATTTCTGTGCCTATGTGCGCAGCGAAGATCTTCTTTCAAGCTCTTCCAACAACCGCCACGCAAGACCCGGTATACTCCCTGTAAAGGACCTTTGGGATTATTAGGCTCTTGAACAGACATGTCGTAATAATGATAGTCATACCAGTCCTGACACCATTCGTAAACATTACCTGCCATATCGTAAATCCCATAATTATTCGGAAAATAGCTCATAACAGCAGTTGTATCTGAACTGAAAAAATTCGCTTGAGAGCGTTCTATACTCATCCCTGTCGGATAGATTGCCTCTTCTACACCACCTGCTGCTGCAATTTCCCATTCAGCCTCAGAAGGCAGCCTTTTACCGATCCACTTGGCATAAGCTAGTGCGCCATACCAGGTGACACCAACGACTGGATGTCTTCCATAACCAGATTCAATATTCACCTTACCGCCAGTGCGCTTAATCCTAGAATCTCGAAGGCGAATCATGTCGTTATTATTCCCATCTTTTTCTCCACCCATTACCTCTAAAAACCGAACGAACTGCTCATTACTTACTGGATGGATATCGATGGCAAATGGATGTAAAACAATCTGATGGCGAGGGGAACTATCCCGTCCACCGATATTACTGCCTCGATCAAATGATCCTCCAGGAATAATGACCATTTCAGTCATTAAAGGATCGATCTCCTTAGCTTCAGTGGCCAAAGGTTGATAGCGGATAACCACACTTTCAGTCTGAAAAATCGCACCAGGATCGGGCTCAAATTGAGGGCGAGTAATCTCTTGGGGTTTTAAACTTAATTTCAACTGATGGAATGTGGAGCTTGTCCCGCAGACAGATTCTACAGAAACAGGTGTTTGTAGCGAGCCCTGCTTATCGAGAGGCAGCTGCTTTAAGATCGAAAGCAGATCAGAGGGTCGTTTAGCAGGATTGGAATGTAAACAAGATCTGATTAAATGATCCCAGTTATACTCTAAATCACTAAATCTATCCGATGGCATCTCAAAAAAACCTTCAGGCAGCTCTCTCATGTATATGTAGTAAACGATCAAGCCAAAGGCATATACATCAACTTTTATGTCATCGGCAAAGCCTTGTTGGGACCACCCTTTTTGTTCTGGTGCCAGAAACGAAAAACTTTGAAGAAAAGACTTTTGCAGTAAGCTTAGCTCCGATCCATTGATATCAGATTCATCAATGAGATGAGTCAGAGCCTCACATGTTTTTTTTAAAAGCCAACCGGGACCGAGCAATCTAGAAAGACCAAAATCGGCTAAATACACATGGGGTCCATCTCCCCTTTCCTGAATTAAAATATTAGAGAGTTTCAGTGACCTATGAGAGAGGGGCTCATTGCTGATTTTACTATTATGAACATAGTCGAGAGCCTCCGCTATCTGCATAACAAGTTGATAAATTGACTCTTCCTTCAGTCTACCAGGATGACGCTCTAGATATTCCTCGAGATTTTGAGCCATCTCCTCCCCTTGCAGAACGCAGTCACTGGCAAGAAAATAGCTTCCGTCACAGCAAGAAACATTATGAACTTTTACAATATGAGGATGATCAAGCTGATATAGAGCTGTTACCTCACGTTCAAATCTCTCTAGAAAGCTTGGGTCTGTTAAGATTTCTACGGGAAGAATTTTTAAGGAAAATGGTCTTTTTAAAAACCGATGCTCCGCTAAAAATAAGGACCCTAGAGATCCTCGTGAAAGCTCCCTAATCAATGAATAATCACCAAGGCTTTTGACCGTCATTATGTACCTCAAGTCTTGAAACGTCTAGTAATGCTTTATCATACTTGTATCCAGTAGATATATGGCTCAAATATAGATATTGAAGTCATATAACTGGTGTCTTACGAACAATAGCGATCAGAAATTTCTCTTGCAACTGGTTCTTTACAGAAAAGAAGAATTAAAAAATCCCTAGATACTTAGCTATATACCAAGCTACAACAAGAACGAATGCAGAGGCCAGGGCCCACAGAAGATTAGGAAACCACCTAACTCCTCCCCCCATGCTACCACGAACCTCGAGGGTGCCTATCCCGTATGCAAATTCTGGTTTTTCTTGCTGCACACGAAATGCACTTGGATTTTCCCGCATAATATCGTCCATATCCAATCCAATACAAACAGCATATTGTCTCATAAACCCTTGAGCATAGACATGAGCAATATGTTGATAAATACTGCCCTCTTCAATCGCTTCTAGATAGTTGGATCTTATGGATGTTGAGTTCTCCACCTCTTTGATACTTAAATTCATTTCTTTTCTTTTTGCCCTAAAAAGAGAGCCGATTCGTTTTAACTCATCATTCATATCCCTGTCTCCAATTGAAAATATCCGTCGGATGAAATCTGTATTGTTTTCTATCTCCAGTTCAAAGTCAAGCCTTCTCTTACAATATATCTCAAGTAATGTCCTTGTATTTTTTGCAATTCAAGGTAAAATACAGAAAAAAAAGAAGGTTTTTATGACAAAGTCTACTACCGCAAGCTGCTTTGTTGCCTCTATTGATACAAGCCTTAGTGGCAAGTTAAAAGCTGACCTGATCGACCAGGGGTTTGAACTCACAGAGCCTCCTCATACGTTCTTTGCTGCTAAAAAATCAGGTCTGTCCTGTGTACTCTATCTGTCTGGTAAAATTACAGTTCAGGGAAAAGCTAAAGATGAGTTTATTGCTTTTTATTTAGAACCTGAGATTTTAAAAGATTTTTCTTATGGTTATAAAACCACTGAACTCGATCTATCTCCAAGGATTGGAGATGATGAATCAGGAAAAGGGGATTTTTTCGGTCCTTTATGCGTCGCTGGAATTTATGCAGAAGGCAGCGGTGTAAAGGAACTAATTCAAATGGGTGTTAAAGATAGCAAACAACTCAATGACCCAACGATTGTAACGATTAGCAGGCAAATTAAAAAAAATTATCCCCATAAAGTGCTTATGCTTTTCCCTGAAAAATACAATGAGCTATACGAGAAGTTCCGCAACTTAAACCATCTTTTAGGGTGGTGTCATGCCACTGTCATAGAACATCTTATCCTGCAAACCCAATGCCAAAAGGTGATCTTAGATCAATTCGCGCCAGCCGAGCTTATGATCTCTGCGATGAAAAGAAAAAAAATCGAGCTCGAGCTGATTCAACGGCCTAGAGCAGAAGAAGACCCTGTCGTTGCAGCAGCCTCGATTTTAGCAAGAGCTGCTTATGTAGAAGGGATGGACATGCTGAGTAAAAAAATGGAAATGCATCTACCTAAAGGGGCTTCGGCTCAAGTTATACAAACTGGAAAAAGATTAGTCAGCCGGCATGGGCAAGATATATTACGCACCCTTGGCAAACTCCATTTTAAAACAAAAGACGCAATACTTCATGATTGAAACTCTACGAATTAAAAACCTTGTCCTGGTAGATTTTTGTGAAATACGGTTTGAGAAGGGATTCACAATCATTACAGGAGAAACTGGAGCTGGGAAAACAGCTCTTACCGAAGGGATAGCTTTGATTCTCGGTCAACGTGCGGACGCAAGCCTGGTACGTAAAGAAGCGGATAAAGCCCATATTGAAGCGAGTTTTAACATAGAAAACTCGAAACAAGTTTTATCTATACTCGAAGAACACGGCCTCGATATCTCTTTAGACCAGCCCCTAATTTTGACAAGGGAGCTATCAAAAGAAGGCAAAAGTAGAGCATTTATTAATAGGCAAGCTGTCACCCTTAGCCTACTACAATCTATCGGATCCCATTTAATCGATATGATAGGACAACACTCCTATCACGGGCTCAAATCGCAAGACACATTGCTCCAGATCGTCGATATGTATGGAGACTTAAAGTCCCAGGTTGAAGGATTTACCCGTACATGGCATTTGCATAAACTTTCAGAGAAAGACCTAAAAGACTTATCTGATCAAATGCTAGAAAAAGAAAGAAGATATGACCTTTGCTGTGAGCAGCTAGACGAGCTGAAAAACGCTCACCTTCAAGAAAACGAAGAGCTAGAGCTTTTTAACCGATTTTCTTTTCAGGCAACCAAGCAGGATATCGCCGCCAGGTGTAAAGAAATTTCTGAGGGCCTCTCAGAAGGACCAAGACCTATCCTTAAAGAGATCGCCCAATATAAAAACATACTCAACCATCTCCCCTCTGGCACTGTCAACTGCGCCGAAGCAGTAGCCCTGCTACAAGAGGCTTTAATCGCCCTACAAGATGTCGATCATAGCCTGCAAAGCATCCTTGCTAAAATAGACGGCGATCACATCTCCACAGAGGAGATCGAAGAGCGCTTATCTTTATACAGTAAAATCAAAAAAAAATACGGTGCAACCTTTTCTGATTGGATCGCGTTTCAAAATACACTTAACTGCCAAATTCAGAAATGGGACATGCTTGATCAAGCAATTGATGAGGCGCAAGAAAGAAAAAATAACCTAGCAAATCAGCTCAATCAACAAGGACAGGCACTGTCTATTGCAAGAAAACAGGCGAGCATAAAGCTAGAACAAAATTTAAGCCATCGATTGCAACAGATGAATATGCCAGAGGCAAAAGTTCTTCTCGAAGTCAGCCCACAAGCTCGAACTTTAATCGGAGATGACTATATTAACGCTTGGCTCCAGGCCAATCCTGGAGAAAAACCGGCGTCAATTAAAGAGAGCGCCTCAGGTGGAGAACTATCTAGATTACTTCTTGCAATCAAAATTACTCTGGCAGAAAAAAACAACACTGCTACGATCCTTTTTGATGAAATCGATGCCAATGTAGGTGGTACAACAGCTTCTTTAATCGCAGATCAGCTCCTAGAGCTTGCAAAGCATCGTCAGGTCTTTTGCATTACCCACTTTCCTCAGGTGGCTAAAAAAGGAGATGTCCACCTACGTGTATCCAAACAGACGATCGACGACAGGACAGTTGCAAAAGTAGAACATGTGCGTGATGCACAAAGAGACAAAGAACTCCTCCGGATGCTTGGAGGAGATAAACTGATGAATGAGCCGGTGAAGACTAATCCTTAGAAGCTGACTCCTACATAAGCTCTTCCATAACCTGATCCATCGAACTTATAGTACCTACCGTGATGGTTATGGGAATCTTTCACAAGAATCCACCCACCGAAATTATATCCTGCGCCAAATCCAGCTTCTAGGCAATTACTTGATTTAAATTTACAATCCCACTCAATACCGGTTGAGTAGATTTCAAAAATCCCATTTTCATAGCGCCCTTTTCCATCATGAACTCTACGAGGAAATCGATAAGGACCTCCAAAGGTTGTAAACATCAATGCAGTGGTCCATTGACTTGTAAAGTGGTAATTTACAGATGTTTCTAATGGAAAAATCGCTTTATATTCCCACCTTTCTGACCACCACCAGTCACAGCCTAGTACTGGCAGCAGGTATCCATTTCTGCCTCCTCCCACATACCCAAAAAAACCAACGTGCATGCCAAATGTGGGTGTATATTGATACCTGCCCCATAATAGAGCGTAATAAACTCCTGAATCACCAATATCGGCCGTTTTTGCATCAAACGATAAACCACCGTTGATGACCCAACGCCAGTCTTTTACAGCATAAGAGACCCAGGATAAAGAAGCTATGGCGTAAGGGTACTCCTGCCCGCTAAATCGGGGATTATGATTCCATCCCAGGTGAGTATAGTTTACACCTAGCTGAGCTACAATGGCGTTATTTTCTGTGACAAAGTGATTGTAATAAAGGGAAGTTGTCCCTTCGGCGTATAGCATTTTTGAGTGCTTTACTGATGATGGCTTATTAAAGTTTGCGTTACTCATACAGGCAAAATCTGTTTCAAAATGCCAGTGATTCTTTTTATCGACAAAGCAGTAATCTGTTGCACATATCGAAGTAAAGGGCAAAAAACCCCCGAGAAAACCGACTAAACACCTCGTATTCATATATTCACATCCTATTTTTAGAGATATGTATAAATGACCATCGATTTAAAATAAAGATTGTATGGTTGAATCACAAAATGTCATTGACACCTTGCAGGCCATATCCCATATCTTCAAAAGCAGTATACGACCATCTATTTTAAATTTAGGTACATGGTTATTTACATCGTGATTTTGTTGTCAGATTCCCCCATAAGCGATTGCAACCAACATAAATGGTTCTATTCTCTGTACTCGGTTAACAAGAAATTAATCCTAAACCTATTTTTTATTCATAAATGAATGAAATTTTCAAAATTAATTATACATATAAAAATAACTTTATTTAAACTTTTATATAAAAAAATTAATTAACAAAAAACCAAAAATTATTTAATAAATCAAATTTTAAATAATCTGTAATGTTTATTTTAATGTATAATTAAAAATTATAAAATAAAAAACACTAATATAAAATATAGTTTATACGTATACATAATAAATGTAATTAAGTAAACTTTAGGAGTATTTTTATTAAACATTGTTTTTTTGATTAAAATTAATTTAACAGGAATATTTTATGCACCCTACAACATACACACACAATACAACAGTAATCGCCAACGAACGCTACACAATCTCCGCACACCCTATACCAAAAGCTCCTGGAGGATGCCCCTTTTCTATAAAACAGGCTTATGACAGATCGAAAAACCAGGGAGCAACCATTGGCGACGAACGCTATACAATCTCCGCAGACCCTATACCAAAAGCTCCTGGAGAATGCCCCTCTCAAAAAGCGGCCCATGCGTTATTCAAAAAAAATGGCCGTCAATAGAACTCAATCACCTCAAATAATTGAATAAATAAGGAAACACCGATATGTCCTCAATAACCGAAATATCTATATTCACAAAACCATACCCGGCACATTCACAAGCCAACACAGACCAAACACGGGACTCGCTACTAGAGGTTGCACACAAAACGTTTGGATCCTGTTATCCTTCCAACAAAAGGTCTGGACCACCTCTACTCGAACTACCACACCATATAACGTTAAATGAAAACAAACAGCAAAAGTCCGAATCTCTACTATATGTTGCTCACAAAACGTTTGGAGCCTCTGACTCTTCCACTGAAAAGACTGCAACATCCCTATTCAAACGAGTACACAAGGGAAATTTAGCAGAAAACAGACACCCAAACTACGAATTGAGACAACAGCCTGCACACACAACCTTTCAAGCAGACAGCTCTCAATCGGTCAGAGTAACTGATATAAGGCAAGCTCCAAAAGCACCCTTCCAGATTAGTCAGCAATCTGCATTCAAACCTTATGCATCCAGCCAGAACCTAGGTAAAAAATAAGATGTCTATGAACCTAGTTCCAACCAGTCCCAGCAGTCCTATAGCGTCTAGATCTAATGAATCAATCCAATGGTCTCACGAGAGCCCACCCCGCTCTCAACCAGTAAGAAAGATGACGCCCGCAACACCGGGTCCTAGATCATTAATCCACCTAAATCAGGATAAGACTGCCGAAAAAATCCTCGAGATAATCGAGAATAATGCTATAAATGGCAGGCCCATCATGGAAGTTAATGGCTTAAGAGGAGAACACTCACAGATTTATGAGTTTGCCTTTGATCACACAGCCAAGAAATCAAAAATGGATGGGGCTAATCAATACGTAAAAATCTTTCATGAAAGGTGTTTAGAAAAGCATCTATATCAAGCAGATACGTTATTAAAAACAATGATGGAACAAAATGCTGAACTTAAAACAAGCGGGCTTCGTGTAGTCAAGGTTATAAATGAAGATACTGCTTCGGACGATAAATATCTTGTTGTAGAAAAACTAGCTCCCGTGACATTTGGTTGGAACTCTAAAACGACGATGCCTTTGGATAAGGAAAACCAAACGAGGTTAGATGAGGTTATGGCTTTCTTTCGGTGGGGAGCGCAGAACCCTTCACCAATCCCTCTTGATATCAGGCCGAGCAATTTCGGCCTAAGGAATGGCAAGCTTGTCTTATTAGACTTGATGGAACATTCAGAATGTGAGCCTTTCGGGTTTAAACTACATGCTAATAGATGTGCTAAAGAAGTAGCCCAGGGCAACGTCTCCATATTTCAAAGCATAAAAAAAGAAGTAATCGCTGCAAACCCCTCTTACGAGCAGCATTTCTAGCTCAGATGGCAAACCCGGGGCAATTTTGATAATGCCCGGGGTTTTGACCATCCTCTTTACTTATTTAAAATAAAAGAGTTAACGAATGCGTGGTAGTGCATTTCATCATAATTTTGCACGTCACACTCCATTGCCATCAGATAAAGACTATTTTTTACCATCATAGCACGTCCTTTAAAATAGACCGAACCGCTACGAATAAAAAAATCTAAGGCTTCGTGACCTTGCACCAGAACTAAGTCGGCGAAAATAAGCTGATTACCTGGATTATGAGTTAGGATTCCATTTAAAAAAGCCTCAAGGCTCATATGAGCAAATCTTTCATCTACAAAATCAGGGTACTGTGCGATCAACAACATAAAAATGGTTTTTGGATCAGTGGAGGAAATATAAGCGTCATACTTAAGATCATACCCCTCTTCTTGCATGCTCATCTTCTCTGAAACATGCTCAGGTTGAGCTGGAAATTTCATTTTACAGCTGCCTGTAGAAGATTGGAAGTCGTGCCAATTTTTCGCAGTTGCTGTATTTTTTTTATCGACAGCTGCAATCGAATCTGTATCACCAGCAGATAAAATCAAAGGATTTAGTATTAGGGAGCTTCCAATTACTGCCAATATTAACTTGTTCCAATTTTTATTTGTTTCTTTTCTCATACCCATCCCTATACAATATATGTGTTATTTTTATCCTTGAACCAATAATAAACCCAAAAGCCAAGCGGCAGCAACGACAAGCCCTATAGATACCAGGATATTCAGAACTGATTTCCAAGAGGAAAAACCCTGAACTTCCGCAAGAGACTGCACAAGTAGAACAAACGACCAAATAGACGTTGCAGTCTGTATTAAAAAAATACCCATTAAAAATATCGACTCTGTCTGGGTAAAAACGCTTGTATCAAATAATTCTGTAAAGAGCTCTGCTCCAAAAAAAGCAATTAAACCGGCCCAAATAACAATACTGATTAGGTTAGTGATATTCGACCAAGATACAGCGGCTCGAACCTGTAAAAAGCTTGCTGCTCCTCCAATCCATTTGCCAGTCATAAATAATAGACCACTTGAAACAGTAATGACGATCATCCCTGCAAACAACGACAAAATAAGACAGCCTAAAAGAATGCTTACGAGGTTATAAGACATCCCTAAGGACATAGCCTGTGCATTTTGCAATAAAGCTGGCAATCCGTTAATCAAACATAAAATCAAAAACCGGTGCCTTGGATCATAGGTGACCACTCCACGAATCGTCTCCTTTGGTTTTGTCCACATTTTTACCCAAGGATTTAACAGCAATTGCTCCGGCATATCCTACCCCACATTGTCCAACTTAATTATCCACATCTTTATATTCATAATCTTATAATTAATTTATTTAAAAAATCAACTTTTATTTAGTTTTAATTTAAAAACATTAATTTAATTATTAAATTGTAATTATTATATATTATAAACTACTACATAGTTGATATCGATCAGGCTAACTGATAACCTATTACAAACAAGGATTTTAAAGCTTAGACTGTTTAGAAGAGTGTCTCATAGGAATTCTTGATTCTAAAGCAATCGTTTCTAGTATAGATTGAAGGATCTGTCAATCGAATAAGGGATGGCTTATTGGATTTAAGTATTAAGATTTGCATAGGTGAAGCAGAAAAGAAAAAGGGTCTATATTTGGTGGATATTGTTTTACTTAATTCGGAATGGTATATGATGTGAAAAAAATCTGATCTACCTTAAAGAATATACTGTCCTATCCGATTCATTTGGGTGATGCAAGCAAATAGGGACAGTATCAGATATAGAAATCTAAGGGCTATCCCCCTTCATAATTGTCTTCAGCTGTATCATCATCTTCTTCATCGTCATAGTCACTATCTTCTTCTAAAAGAATCAGATCATCCTCGTCATCTGGAGAATCAGTCAGAGCTACGAGCTCAGAAGCTGCGATATTTTCCTCTACATCTGCCGCACGAACCATGCAGGGAGCCAAAAGCAAAATAATAGATAAAACGATGTGTTTCATAAGTACCTTTCAATTAAAAAATAGAAAAACTGATCATCTAACAAATCGGGTTTTTTAATCAAACCTTATTTAATCCAAAAAAATCGATCAGAATAAAACTTTATTGAATAATATTATTTAATATAATAATAATAAACTTAACATAATCAATATAAACACGGGGTGCAAGGAATGAAAGTCAATAAAACAAAAACAATTACAAATCAGGAAATTGAATCAGTTCGACCCTCACGTCTTCGAAAAATGAAGCCCTACCATCCGAGAAAACGAGCTGATAGTAAACCCCTTACAAAACAATTACTTTCAGATTTTGAGCACCAGCTAACTGCTGATCTTGGCCGTTTTTTAGTTTTATTAGAAGAAGGATCTGCCGAGCAAATTACACAAGCTTCGCAACATGCCAGATCCGATTTCTTAAAACTAAAAGATGAAATGCTTATCCTCGCAAGCGATCTGGGAGGAACTTTTCCTACCCTTGTGGCTCATTTTTTAGACAGCATCGATATGATTTTACATACCGGATCTGGCTGGCTTGATCCAGAAAAAATTAGTCAATGTTATAAAACGACGCAGAAACTTGAAATGGCTCTTAAAATCAAACAAGCTAAACATTCTGAATAAAGTAATCGATCAAATCAGAATAGATAAACTCATATCCACCCTTCTTAAGCTTGACGGGAACAACATGAGCTGAGCGCAACATCAACGCCTCAGCTCTTTGGGGCAATAAGAGCTTAATTACCCAAGCAGGGATAGAACAACAAGAAAAGCGCCTAATTGATTTGGCAAGAGTCTTTGCAAACTCTTGCTGCGATACGCAATGAGGCGCTACGATGTTAACAGGACCTGATAGATCTGTATGGGCAAGACAGTGATAAAGGGCATATACAACATCATCTAGTGCCACCCAAGGGATCATCTGCCTTCCAGAGCCCATTTTACCACCAAGGCCCATCCGAAAAACTGGAAGGATAGATTGTAACATCCCCCCTTGAGGATCTAAAATATACCCAAATCTTGCCTGTATTCTTCTAACGCCAATAGTGTCTAAACAAGAAGAGGCCATCTCCCAGGCCGAACACAGGCTGGCTAGAAAATCATCGGAGGCCTTACTTTCTTCAGTTAGCAGCTCACAGCCTCTATCACCATAAACCCCGACTGCTGAGGCAGAAATAAAAAGTTTAGGGGGTGTTTTTGTGCTGAGCAAAATTTGTGCCAGCTGCTCTGTATCACGACATCGACTTGTGAATAAGCGCTGTTTTTGTTTTTTAGTCCAAGGCCTTTTCCCAATATTTTCTCCTGCCAGATGAATGATCATATCAAACCCCTCAAACTCCTCTATTTGATAACCACCGAGGTTTTCAGGATCCCATCCGATAATATTATGTTGTAAATCACTGAGCCCTCTTTTTAAATAAAAGACGCTATGCCCTGCGACCTTCAAAAAAAAGGATAAACTACTTCCTACTAGCCCCGATCCACCAGAGATAAGAATACGCCTAGGAGGTAACGGGTAACGCTCCATAACCAATAGATCAGATAGTAAACGCTTATGGCGAAACATAAATTGGCGCTGCAGTTGCCTTCGTATATAACCATCAGGTATGTACCAGGGAGCGAGATATTCTATAGAATCGGTAAGGGTCGATTCAACTCCAGCAGCAGTTATAAGATGAGTATGCCGAAAATAGGGAAAAGGCCCTGTTTGTTGCTCATCTACAAATCCAGTGCCTGGAAAAAAGTCCACATGCCTTGCCTTCCAGACCTTTGTAATCGAGAACATAGTCATCTCTAATATAGTAACAGAACCTACATCAGAGGGAGATCCAGCTTGAATCACTTTGCAATTGATCCATCTAGGGAGCATCCTTTCAAGCGCCCCCGGCTGTAAATGCCAAGAAAAAACCTTCTCCGGAGAAAATGGAAGGGTCGATACAAACTGAAAATGCTGAGTAACAGGCTTCATTATCCTCTTTCTTATTTTTTAGATAGATGCTGAAAACTTTCTAAGGCCAGCTTTCTAGCCTTTTCGTGATCCACTATCGGATAAGGATAATTTTCTCCTAAAACAACACCTGCAGAGCGTAAAATCGATTCGGGGGCTTGCCAAGGTTTATGGATCCATTCATTAGGCAGATTTGTAAGTTCTGGCACAAAGGCCCTAACGTAGATCCCTTCAGGATCAAATTTTTCCGCCTGAGTCACTGGATTAAAAATACGAAAATAAGGAGCTGCATCGGCTCCACAACCAGAGACCCACTGCCATCCGAAGGAATTATTGGCAAGATCAGCATCGATCAGGGTATCCCAAAACCAACGAGCCCCCTCCTGCCATGGGATCAGCAGATCTTTAACTAAAAAAGATCCAACAATCATCCGAAGTCGATTATGCATCCAGCCAAGACGCCTTAGCTGCCGCATACCGGCATCAACAATGGGATAGCCCGTTTGCCCCTTCTGCCATAGACTTAAGTGTTTTTTATCTGTTTTCCATGGGAAATCAATAAATTCATCTCTTAAAGGTGCACTATCTGTATGGGGGAAATAATACAACATGTGATGAGCGAATTCTCTCCATAAGAGCTGACGCATATAGGGCCGGCCAACTTCACCTACCGACTTTAAAATGGCTTGCCACATCTGAAAAACAGAAATCTCTCCAAAATGCAAATGAGCAGATAAAAGGGATGTTCCGTCGATCGAAGGGAAATCTCTTTGCTGACTGTAGTCTGCGATCCCCTTAGATAAGAACTGCTTTAACCGGAGCCTTGCCCCCTCTTCTCCAGGATTTGATAAAAGGCTAAATTCGTTATCCCAAGGGATAGAGGGCAAAAGATTTAAATCCTCAACTCTCATACTATCAATTGTTTTAGATGCCCCTGGCAAGTCTTTAGGCTCTGCAATCGGTAGACGTGGAGGTGGCATTTTTAAACAAGCGTTATAAAAAGGTGTGTAGACCCGGTAAGGTTCACTTTTACCATTTAGCACCGTTCCTGGGGTAAATAAAAGCTGATCAAAAAAACCGTGTAACTGACAGCCGAGACCCTCAAGATCTTTCTCAATCTGACGGGCAAAAGGTTCTACTCTATGATGAAAAAATAAGGCACTAGCCCCTGTTGCCTTAAAGATCTCTTTGAGGACGTGGATTACTCTGCCTTGCCTAATGATTAGAGGCGCCCCTTTTTGCAAAAATTTTGAAGATAATTGGGTAAGGCTCTGATGCAACCACCATCTACTAGCCGATCCCATAGGCCATGGATCAGGATCTGTTGAATGAATATACAATGGGATCACATCGTAACCGAGTCTTACAGCCGCCTGTAGCGGAGCATGATCACCAATACGAAGGTCCTGATTAAACCAGACAATGCAACTTTTTTTCATAAAAATACTTAGGGTAAAAATAAAAAAAGCGAGAAGAATATTGATCCCCCTCGCTTATACATTTTCATCAGATAAAATGCTTACTGCTTATTTGCAGCAAGACCCGCCTTTACCTTTTGAGTTGCAACAGCTCAGACCACACTTAAGATGACGGATAGACCAAACACCTGCAAGACCCACTAAAGAGTAGACTACACGGGATAGACCAGTTGTATTTCCGCCACCAATAAAAGCTACTAAATCAAATTGAAAAAAACCCCAAAGCCCCCAGTTAATTGCACCGATAACTACTAGCAAAAGTGCTATAGTGTTTAATACTTTCATAACCTTTCTCTCCTATAACTGTTCAAAAGAAATCGATTAGGCAACGCCCCTGACATTTCCCCTTATAGCTGAAATATAATCTATCTGAAAAGAAATGTCACTATTTTTTTTAATTCTCTATAGAACAAAAAGAAAATTCAACTGAAATCTCCTCTTTCCAGAGACCTAAGACTTACGTATGACCCAAAATCGTATAATCAGGACCATCCAATAGAATAATCAAAGATTCACATCTTCTTTATAATTGAAAAATATCAGAACCCACCCTATCGTTCTTTTGATTCATAAATACCATCATTTCACAAAACGATAAGGACCGCCTATATGCACCCATTGTGCATCTCATCGACTCTACAACAGATACATCCAATCGCCTTTGGAATGGGGCAATGTCTTGGACAGCTGGCGTCTTTAATAAGGAGGGTAGCACAAAGGGTGTTCGAGGCCTTTAGATGCATTATGGATCACGCTCAGCGGCTACGCTCTTATCTAAAAGGGAATATCGAATATAGTATCCCAATGGAGCTAAGAGGTGAAGGCACTGATACAATACTTTTCTCATGGCTCGATAGAATATTAGACACAGCAAATTCAGGAAATAATCCATCTAAACTCACTGAACCGGTTCACAAAATTCTTAGACGCGCTGCAGAGGATGATCATTTTAAAATGATTTTCTTTCATACTATCGAAGATGCAGCCCAGACGTGTGGGGATAGAGTCGCCTTGTCTATCCTTAAGCTGTCTATAGAAGAAAAAAAAGCAACTTTTACCTCCAAAGACAGCTTAACACTGCAACAGATGCAGGAGTTTGCAGAGTTTATTATTAAAGGACCGTGGGCGTTAGATCAATTAGAGCATATAGCTCAAAGACATATTCAATTTGCAAAAAATCGGAGAATCGAATTAGATGAAATCGAAGTGTATCTAGCCTACCCTATATTACTTAAAGACCAACTTCAAATCCCAATTGATGTCGATGAAATGCTGTTTGAAAATTTTTCCGGCGTACGTGAAAAAAATATTGCTCAAGCCCGACGATATATAAGAGGTAAACTTGAAAAGCCAAATGCAAAAGCCGAGATTTTAGCCAGCTATGATTACTGGGAAGTAGCACTACAAAAACATAACGAAACAAAAGAAGAATACCAAGCAATTATAGAGCAAAGACAAGAAAGGGCTGAATTAGCAGATACTGGACAAGATTATGTAGCAATTAATGAATGGTTTAATGACCAGATTACAAAGGTCACCTCACGTATTCTGGAAAGTTAAACCTTTTTATTAAGTGTATTTATCTATCGCAATTTGCAGAAACAAAAAGCATCTTTGATTTCTGCAGATCGTCTTTCTTGGGACCTCAAATATTACAATCCGATTCAGAAATTATACACAGAATCCTCTTAACACGATCTTTACCATTGAAGAATATCACTTACCTATCTAATCTATTAAACCAACAGAAAATTATCGATCAAACACTACTTACATAGGACTCTGTATGCACGCAATCTCACCATCTAGCCATCCAGTGATATATCACGTAATCCAGATCACTGCAACTCTTGCAAGGACAGTCTATTCGGTCGCTATCAAATGCTTTGAAGCCTGCCAGTTTCTTTTCACACAAGGAGAACAGCTATTTAACCGGGTAGTAGATGCAGTTAGACCTCAATCAGAGCAGATCAGAGGACTAAATCTAGAACAGAGTCTCTGGCAAATACGACCAAATCTAATGAAAGAAGATCAAAAACGTGGAGCTGAAAGGCTTAAAGATGCAAAGCTTGTAGCTCGAATGCGTAAAGAGGACTCACGTGCAAATCCCGGGCCTCAGATCCTCTCCTGGTTAAATAGGATTCAATCGATGGCAGATTATGATACAAAACAACAGATAATAAACCAGCAGATTGATGGATTCCTTTTGCAAGCAGAACAGGATCCCGTATTCCGAGAGAGCTTTTTATGTACCATCGATCAAGCGTCTAGTACCTGCGGAGATCGTATGGCCGTTTCAATGCTTTATGTTGGTCTAAATGCAAAAAAAGCCAAGTTCCTACAAGAACCGAAACCATCAAAGGAACAAATGCAGGAATTTGCAGAATTTATTATCCGTGGCCCATGGGCTGTACAAAAGTTACAAGAGTATGCTCAACAAATCGTTGACGCATTAGAAGCTAAGATGCGGTTAGAAGATAATCGATCAGATGGTAAATGCAAAGAGTCGATAGAGGTGTTTTTAGGATTGCCCATCAAATTAAAACAGCGACTTCGTCTACAAATTGACGTAGATGGAATGCTATACGAAGGCTACGCTAAAGTCCTAGGTGTCACTGAGGAAGCTGTTGATACAGCAGGATGTATGATAGAAGAGGATATTGCACAGAACAAAACTTCAATCTTATCGAAGGATCCAGACTGGCAAACAATGCTTAGAAAATATAACCCTGAGGGGTACGGACGGATCATAGCAACACGCGATGACTTGGGAGAGCAGTTTGGTAGTAACGCCAATCGCGCCCAGTGGCAAGAGGTGGAATTGTTGTTTATCGATCAGCTTGCTACTTTAACTGCAGAAATCCTAAGCGGCACAGAAGATTAAAAGAATGCTTACCTCGATTTAGCCATCCTCTCTTTCGCCCGCTGATTCGATCAGCGGGCACTTCAAATCATCTAAATTAAGCTCCATTTTTTCTTTTTGACTAGATAAAGAGGAAGGATTATAAGTGAATGATTTTTGCAAATCCCCCTTACCGAAAGTAATTAAGTTTTTTGAACAAAGACCTGCAATATGACTGATTTTAATAAAGAAGATCTACTTAAGCTCATGAAACTCAGCAAGATTGAGTGTTCCGAAGAAGAGAAATCGAGATTTCTATCCTCCCTATCTCGAGTAGTTGGATATATTGACCAACTTTCTGAACTACAGACTGATGGTGTACCCACCTGTAACCATATTTTAGAGTCGATGTCGAGCATCCTTAGAGAAGATGAAGTCACTGAAACTTTAGATAGAGAGACTTTTCTAGCTAATTCACCAGCTCATATTGGAGGCATGATAAGAGTTCCTCCAATTATCAAAACGACTAATTCGTAAGGGTCCTTCATGCACAAACTATCTGCCTTAGAAATTAAAGAACTCTTTATTGCCGGAAAAATCTCAGCTTTAGAAATTGCTAAACACACCTTAAGCCGGATTGCGACATTTGATGATCAAGTCGGATCTTTTCTCGAGATACATGAAGACAGACTCATTAGAAAAGCAAAAGAACTCGATGCAAAAAAACAAGCGGGCAACCCTTTAGGTTTAATGGCAGGGATCCCTGTGGCGATCAAAGACAATCTCCATATTAAAGGGGAAATCACCACCTGTGCATCTAAGTTTCTTGTCAATTATAGAGCTCCTTTTGACGCTTCTGTCTGCAAATTTTTAGAAGATGAAGACGCTCTACTTGTTGGCAAAACCAATCTAGATGAATTCGCGATGGGTTCTTCAACCGAGACGTCGGCATTTAAAAAAACCAAAAACCCTTGGAACCTATCGTGCACTCCTGGAGGATCGTCTGGAGGGTCAGCAGCGGCTGTATCAGCCAGGCTATGCCCCCTCTCTTTAGGCAGTGATACAGGTGGATCGATTAGGCAGCCTGCTGCCTTTACAGGGATTGTAGGCTTTAAACCCACCTATGGCAGGGTATCACGATTTGGTATGGTAGCATTTGCCTCTTCTTTAGATCAAATCGGTCCATTTGCAACGACAGTCTCTGACGCCTCTTTGCTGATGGAGGCAATTAGCAAACCATGCCCCCATGATGCTACCCACCTGCAGCAGCCTGCGGCTAATTTCCTTTCTAAATTAGTTCCTCATCTCAAAGGGGTAAAAATTGGAGTCCCTTGGCATTTCTTAAATGAACTCAATAAGGAATCCAAACAAAACTTTCTCTCAAGCGTAGAGATCTTTAAATTCCTTGGAGCAGAAATCTTAGAAGTCGATTTAGATCTACTGAAATATTCGATTGCGGTCTACTATGTGCTGGCTACAGCTGAAGCTTCGACGAACCTTGCCAGGTTCGATGGAATTAGATACGGCGTCCGCTCACCAAGAGCTACAAAACTCGATGAGGTTTATGAATTTTCTAGGCAAGATGGGTTTGGACCTGAGGTAAAAAACAGGATTCTTCTTGGCTCTTACGTACTCTCTTCAGGATACAAAGATGCGTTTTATAAAAAAGCGCAACAGGTAAGGACTTTGATGATGCAAAAATTTACAGAGGCTTTTACAAAATGCTCTCTCGTGCTTTTACCAACATCCCCTTTTCCAGCCTTTACACTCGGAGAAATTCAAGATCCTCTCCAGATGTATTTACAAGACATCTACACTATTGCAGCCAACTTGATTGGAGCCCCATCTATTAGCGTGCCTTCTGGCTTTAGCCCAAAAAATATGCCTTTAGGGATTCAGCTTATAGGCCCTCAATTACAAGATGCGCAGGTCCTTAGCGCAGCTTATGCATTCGAGCAGGCAGCCCCCTTTGCAAATAAGATTCCACCCCTTTTTGACCACGAGGTTTCTAAATGACCGATATTCAATATGATTTATGGGAGCCTGTCATTGGCTTAGAAGTCCACGTACAGCTTAATACTAAGTCGAAACTATTCAGCAGCGCTCCGAACCGATTCGGCGACGAGCCCAATACAAATATCACCGAAGTATGTACTGGTCAGCCGGGCGCTTTGCCTGTGCTGAATAAAGAAGCGGTAAAAAAAGCAGTACAATTCGGTCTGGCGATCAAAGCAAACATCTCACCTATCAGCCGCTTTGATCGTAAATCATACTTTTACCCAGATAGCCCCCGTAATTTCCAAATTACACAATTTGAACACCCCATTATATTAGGGGGCATGATCATAGCCGATGTGGCAGGGACCACACAGACATTTGCTGTGAATAGAGCCCATTTAGAAGATGATGCGGGCATGCTGAAACACTTTAGCACCTTTGCAGGTGTTGATTATAATAGAGCAGGTGTTCCCCTTATTGAAGTTGTTTCAGAGCCATGTATCCATTCAGCTAAAGAAGCCGTAGCTTATGCAACAGCTCTAAAAGCAATCATGGAATACCTCGAGGTCTCCGATTGCAATATGGAAGAGAGCTCGCTTAGAGTCGATGCAAACATTTCAGTCCGGCTTAAAACAGAAAAGGGTCTACGCAATAAAATCGAGATCAAAAACATGAACTCCTTCCATAACATGGAAATGGCAATTGACTCAGAAATACGCAGACAAATTCATCTATATTCCGATCATCCTAATGAAGATCCTTACAAGCTGCTCACTAGTGGTACGTATCGGTTTGATTTAGAAAAGAAAACAACCGTCCTTATGCGACAAAAGGAACAGGCAGAAGACTACAGGTATTTCCCAGAGCCAGACTTACTCCCCGTCATATTAACGCAGGACTATATCGAACAAATTCGCAAAGAATTACCTGAACTACCTCATGATCGATTTAAACGATATACGACAAGCCTTGAGCTAACCCCTGCGGCTGCATCTACTTTGATCAATGATAAAGAGATGTGTCTGTATTTTGAAGAAGCCTTACGCGACTGCACACATGCCAAGAGTTTATGTAACTGGTTAGTTATCGAATTCGTCGGCAGAATTAAAGAGAGTGGAAAGACCCTTAGACAAATTGGGATTCCTCCTTTCCAAGTAGCAAGTCTTGTTAATATGATTGAAGACGGCACCATCAATGGTAAGATCGCAAAAAGTGTTGCCGACGACATGATTCTATCGCCTGGAAAAGATTGTAGGGATATCGTCAAAGAAAACCCTAATTATCAACCTTTGGATGACACAGCCGCAATTGAAGCCCTTATCGATACGGTCCTTGCAGAAAATGCTCAGTCGATCCAAGATTTTAAAGCGGGCAAAACTAAAGCCTTTGCCTACCTTATTGGTCAGGTAATGAAGCTATGTAAAGGAAAGGCTTCCCCAGCAATTGTAAATGAAATTTTGACGAAAAAACTCCAATAGCTATACTGCGTTCTGAATCTTAGGAAAGGAACGCATGTACAAACGCTATAGACTCCCGGCCTATTGCATATTTCTTATCGTCACATCAGGCTGCTACCTCAATAAAGCGATTGTACAGCCATGGACTGAAGACTTCTGTCCAAGCTCACCCTCTGATTACTGGACCCCTTCAGAAAAAGCTAAAACCATCCATACATCAGTGCCTCTACCGTTAGCTCTGCCTTCTACAGATCAACCTCTGAATTTAGGCACTGTCATGGATATTGCCCTCAGCAATAATACAACCACACAGATTTCATGGAGTAAAGCCAGGCAGGCAGCCGCTTTATACGGACAGAGTCAAAGCCCCTCCCTTCCTTCTTTAATCGGAATGTATGAATTTTTTAGAACACGGGCAGCCACATTTACCA
>CAMCLJ010000010.1 GCA_945875745.1 Chlamydia trachomatis | reverse complement strand
TCACTTCGTTTCGTCATTTCTCTTCTACTGTCAAAACAACTTCCGCAGGCTTTACTAGCTCTGCTTTTCTTAAAGCTGATTTCTTTTCAGATTTCTGCGTTAAGATGCTAAGAACATACAAAAATTACCGATTTTATCGCAAGAAAGATTCTCTTCTTTTTCGAAACAAGAGTTTGCAATTTTTTACTTTAAACAGGGGGTTTCATAGGGAAAATAACACGCTTTTTCCCCTATGAAAAAATAAGAAATTCAATGACTAATGAGCACATAGGAAAGCATTCCAAGAATGAAACCTACAAAAACTGGTAAAGTTGTTTTTTTAAAATAGGTGACAAAATCCATTTTTTCCATACCCATCATCGCAACACCCGCAGCTGATCCAATAATGAGCAAGCTGCCGCCGGTTCCGGCAGCATAAGCAATCATCAGCCAAAATGTATGGTCCATAGGGAATCTTTCAAGAGGATACATCCCCATGGAAGCAGCTACTAAAGGCACATTATCCACAACGGCAGAAAACACCCCAATTAATGTGGCAATTAAAGGAAGATTACCAATCGAAGAATCTAGCCAGCCAGCCAGCTGCCTTAAAATACCGGCTGTCTGCAGGCTATCTACAGCAAGAAGGATTCCTAAAAAAAATAAAATAGATGACGAATCTATTTTTGAGAGGATAGAAGGAACTCTTAAATGAAGCCTTTGATCAAATCTATGATGCATAAGATCGGTGACAATCCAAAGAACGCCTAAAGAAAAAATCATACCCATAAAAGGGGGCAGTCCTGTAAGAGCTTTAAAAACAGGAACACAGATCATACCACAAAGTCCCATCCAAAAAACAAGTCTGGCACCAGGTTCTGCATGCTGCTCATGCAGATGCTCCTTAAGATGAGCATACCTGCCTTTAGCCTGCACCGAAAACCAAATTAAGGGAACTAACATCGAGATAAAGCTAGGCAATAACAAAGTTTTCATCACCTTAGAGGCAGAGATCTGTCCATCAATCCATAACATCGTTGTCGTCACATCTCCTATCGGAGTCCAGGCGCCCCCCGCATTGGCCGCAACAACAACCATACAGCTTAAAGAAACTCTTTCCCTCGAATCTGGCACGAGCTTTCTAATAAGAGAAATCATTAAAATCGTGGTCGTTAAATTATCTAACATCGCAGATAGAAAGAATGTGATCAGAGAAATCGTCCATAAAAGCCGCCGCTTAGATGCAGAATGGATCACATCAGTGATAATCTTAAATCCTTTATGGGCATCTATAAGCTCAACCAAAGCCATGGCTGAAAGAAGAAAGAAAATAATTTGAGAAATACTAGATACATGGTGAGCCAGCTCAAGTAAATTATAAGACACAGTCTGATCGCTAGTAACTAGGTAAATAAGCCAACATAGAACCGCTGCAAACAGAGCTACAGCGCTTTTACTTACTTTAAGTACATGCTCAAAAATAATGGCTGCATAGCCGAGTATAAAAACGAATAAAATTAGATATGACGCCAGTCCAAAAGATCCCATAAAACTTCCTCTTTGATAAAACCAACATTATATTTTTTTCAAAGAAACAAATCAAATGAAGATCCGCAAATGCCGCTAGCTAATCCCAGCTTGAACTAGATCGTGCATACGAAGAATACCGATGATTTTACCCTGATCTAACACAGGAAGGACCATTACCCACTTAGAAGAGTCTTGTTGCATATATTTTAACGCATCCCAAGCTAAAACATCTCCATCAAGAGAGACCGCCGAAGGACTCATCAAAGACTGCATGGTCTCATCTAAAACCGATGAACCTTTTGATTGAAGGGCTCTTCTTAAGTCTCCATCGGTAAAGATTCCGATAAACTCTTTTTTTTCACTGGCAACAAGGAGGGCTCCACATTTTTTATTAGAAAGCTCAACTAGCACATCAACGAGCCGATTCTCTGGCTTGCATAAAGGGATATCGCTATCTTTTAACATCAGATCTCTAACAGACAGGGTCAATTTTTTACCTATAGCGCCAGCTGGATGATTCATTGCATAATGACTCATTTGAAAATTGCGATGCTGCATAAGAGCTACAGCTAGGACATCTCCAAAAATCAATTGGACTACAGTGGATATAGTTGGAACAAGATCAAAAGAGCAAAGCTCTTTTTCAACAGGTAGGCATAGAGAAAAATCACAACCTTGAGATAGGCGACTAGAGGGTCTTGAAACCACAGCAATTGTTTTAGCTTTTTTTCTTTGAATAAACGGCAGCAGGTTAAGCAGTTCTTCCGATTCACCAGTTTTACTAATCATCAAAACTAAATCCCGATCGGATACGATCCCTATGTCCCCGTGCAAAAAATTCATCGCTGGCAGATGAAGGGCCCGGGTGCCTGTAGAAACAAGTGTCATGGCAATTTTTTCAGCAATAATTCCACTTTTACCTACGCCAGTTATAATTAGCAATCCCTCACATTCCCGGCAGAGGCTCACAACAGTTTCTATCGCCTGAGTATCGACCGCATCAAAGAACGAGTTGATGTATTGTTTTGCGTTATCAATAATTTTTTTAATCATTATATCTCTCTATTAGTTGCATAATATAGAGTATCTCTAATTTTTCTTGAAGTCTTCAATTGAATTTCGTAAAAGCAATTTTTGAAAGAACAACATTGACAGGAGCACACATATGCCCAAATCAAAAATTCCGATTGCTATCGCCTATGGTGATGGGATAGGCCCAGAAATCACCGAGGCAGTGGTCTATGTCCTTGAGCAAGCTGGGGCTCCTCTAGAATATCATAAAATTGAAATCGGAGAAAAAGTTTATTTAAGAGGGGATCCGACAGGCATAGAAGACTCTTCTTGGGAGACTATAAAACAGACTAAGGCTTTCCTTAAAGCACCAATCACCACTCCCCAGGGGGGTGGTTTTAAAAGCCTAAATGTGACTATTCGAACGACTCTTGGCTTATTTGCCAATATTAGACCGTGCGTCTCCTATTCCCCTTTTGTCAAAACCAAGCACCCAACCATGGATGTGGTGATTGTAAGGGAAAATGAAGAAGATCTATATGCTGGAATCGAATACAGGCAAACACCTGGAGTGTCTGAATCGTTAAAAATCATCTCAAGACAGGGATCTGAAAAAATCATAAGGCATGCTTTTGAATACGCCAGGGAATATGGAAGAAAAAAAGTAACGTGCTTTACAAAAGACAACATCATGAAGTTCTCTGATGGATTATTTCATAAAGTCTTCGATGAAATCGCCAAAGAATATCCAAAGATAGAAAATGAACACTGGATTGTGGATATTGGAGCTGCGAAATTAGCTGATACCCCAGAGGTATTTGATGTAATTGTCATGCCTAATCTCTATGGCGATATTTTATCGGATGTAGCAGCTCAAATTTCAGGATCTGTGGGCCTTGCTGGATCGGCAAATATTGGACATAAAGGAGCGATGTTTGAAGCGATTCACGGATCGGCCCCCCGTAGGGCTGGGCAAAATCTAGCTAACCCCTCAGGACTGTTACTAGCCTCGGTAATGATGCTGGTTCACCTAGGAGAACATAGGGTTGCAAGTAGAATACACAACGGATGGCTTAAAACCCTTGAAGAAGGAATTCACACCTATGACATCTTTACAGAAGGTAAAAGCCGAAAGAAAGTAGGAACAAAAGAATTTGCGCAAGCAGTTGTTAAATTTTTAGGTGAAATTCCAAAAACACTACCGACGGTCACATACCAAGAAAATACAAAAATAGCCCCACTTGTGACAACACATTATGTTAAAGAGTCAACAAGGGATCTGATTGGGATTGATGTATTTATTTACTCTAAAGACACAGCAGACCAAGTGATTCAAAAATCATCACAAGTCACAAGTATTGATCTAAAACTAAAAATGATTAGCAATAGAGGGGTTCGGATATGGCCTAGTGGGCATCCTGAAACCTCTTGTATTGAGCAGTGGCGATTAAGATTTACACATGTCAATGATAAACAAAGAATCTCTCATGAGCATATCCTTACCCTACTCAAAGCTTTAAATAACGAAGGCTTTGATGTGATTAAAACAGAAAACCTTTACATGATTGATAACGAGCCGGGCTATTCGTAAGCCCTGATTGATATAAAATCTAGGGGCTCTGAAAGTCCCTAGATTACCTATTGACTACCCTTCAATTTCTAAATCATTTTCTAAATGTTTCTGAAGAGCCCCTAAAAAACCACAGCCATACATTCCATCTAAAACACGGTGATCAAAAGTTAAAGACACGTGCATTAATGAGCGTATCGCCATATGGTCGTTTTCAAGTGCAATAACCTTTTTTTGTATTGCCCCGATTCCAATGATTGCAACCTCAGGGAACCTAATAATAGGAATCCCAATCGAAATACCAGACATACCGAAGTTTGTCATACTAATCGTACCATCGGTTACATCTGCAGCAGAGAGCTTACCAGATCTTGCTTTCATAGATAAGTTACTAATCGATTGAGCAATCTGAACTATATTCATTTTCTGGCAGTTCTTAATCACAGGAACCACCAAGCCTTGATCGATACTGACTGCAATCCCAAGATTTACAAATTTTTTCACCAAGATCGTTTCTTGATCTAAAGAAGAATTAATTAAAGGATACTCCTGCAGAGCCAGAGCAATTGCTTTAGCGATAAAACTGGTAATAGTCAGTTTAATACCGTACTTAGAGAAAAATGCTTCCTTCTTCTGTGCAATAACTTTTAATACTTCAGTTACATCGACTTCGTTGATCAGTGTAGCGTGTGGCGCCTGATAAAATGACTTAACCATATTATCAGCAATCGCCTTACGCATCCCTGTCATCTTCAATCTCTCCACTTCTACATCTGAAGAGATAGAGCATGGTCTATTTTGACTACACGCATTCGATGCAGGCTGCACAGGCTTCTGGGCTGCATTCTTTCGTTCTGCATAAGCTTCGATATCTTGCTTAGTAATGCGGCCAGCAGCACCTGTGGACTGGATGTTTTTCATTTCATCGAAACTCACCCCCAGTTCCGATGCCAGTCGCAGAACAGCGGGCGATAAAAAGCCTTCCATATCCCCACTTGTACTTGGAGCCTGTGTTGTGATTTTAGAGGCAGGGGTGGTTATAGAGGCATCGGCTGTGCTTGCACTAGTTTTGCTGACCTCGATTTGTCCAAGCGGCTCGCCCACCTGCAATTCTTCATCCACTGAAGCTAAAATCCGAGTCAGCCTACCTGCAACAGGCGAGGGGATTTCACTATTGACTTTATCTGTAGAGACCTCTAGCAAAGGCTCATCAAGAGCTACCAGGTCCCCTTCCTTTTTAAACCACTGTACAATTGTTGCACTGACAATACTCTCGCCAAGCTTTGGTAGAGCAATTGTAATTTGTTCACTCATGATAATTTCCTTAAGATCTTATAAAAAGGTCTTGCCCTTAGTCACAATTTTGTTGATACACGCATCCCACGCATCTCTGCCCTGTTCGATCTCCAAGTTCATCCCAAGAGGGTAGACAGGTAAAGCGAGCGTTAGGTCTTTGGGCATCTTCACCCAATCTTTTTCAGTACAGATTAAAGCCTGTGCCCCCTTTTCCTTGCAAGAAGAAGCAAAGGCCTCTAATTTTTCTTTTGAGGGAAGAGTATGGTCATCTGCAAAAAGAGAATCTAAAATTTTTATACCCAAAGAAGAAATTGCCGATGCAAATCCTTGCGGCTTTGCAATGCCGCAAAAAATCCCAACCTTATCGAAAAAGGAGCCCACATTCATCTTATATATTCGTCTCATAAGGACGGTAGGGCTAGAGGTCAACTTTTGAATTTGTTCTTGCAACTCTTCCCATTTTTCCGGGCTATGTATATTGGTTACAACAACTAAATCAGCACAAGCTAATCTTTTAGGAGAATCGCGCAGAAGCCCTTTGGGTAAAAAAGCCCCCCTACCCCAAGGATCAGTCCCATCGATCAATACGATCTCCACGTCTCTATGAAGCCTGCGGTGCTGCATCCCGTCATCAACTAAAAGAACTTTTCCACCACTTTTGACTGCCCTTTTAGCACCCTCGAGCTTATCGCTGCCGGCCCATACAGAGCTGCCAGTATAGGACGCAAGCCAAAATGGTTCATCACCACATCGATTGACTTCTACCTTAGGACCATTTCCCTCTGATATCTGCTCACAAGCACCACTCTTTTCGATCAGAGAACGGTAGCCACGAGTAACGATAGAAGTAGATAGATAGGGGTTAAGGGTCTTAGATAAAAGATGAATCATCGGAGTTTTGCCGGTACCACCCACAACAATATTACCAACACTTACAACACAACCCTCCACACGGTGGGTCTTAAAGATATTGCTATCATAGAGTGTGTTTCTAATAAAAACCCCAAGCTGATAGACCCGGCTAACAATGGAAAGTAGAACAAAAAAGCCAGGTGCTTTTTTTCGATCTTCAATAACATCTAGAACGTAAGATTCAAGAGACATGATTCAGAGCCAGTTCCTCTTGTGCGTGAGCGGGATTAAATAGCAGCTCTTCTACCATTTCAATGATAATATGGATCGCTGTCATATGCGCTTCCTGAATCCGATCTGAAAAAGCAAAGCCTTCAATGATCAGCTCAAGATCACACATCCCTTTAAGGACCCCTCCAGTTTTACCAAGGAAAGAAATAGTTTCGATATTTTTTAATTTTGCAGCTTTTACCGCCTTTACAAGATTGGCAGAATTACCACTAGTTGTTAAAGCTATGAAGAGATCTTCAGATCTTCCTAGTGCCTCTACCCCTCTAGAAAATACTTGATCATAGCCCATATCGTTGGCAACACAACTCATATGTCCTACATCAGATAAGGCAAGAGCTGCAAGCGCTGGGCGTTTACCCCGAAATTGTCCGCTGAGTTCTTCTGCAAAATGCATTGCATCACATAGGCTTCCCCCGTTACCGGCAATCAGAATCTTACCACCCCTTTGCAGGCATCTACAGACCCTATGCGCGCAATCTTCTATAAAGGAAAGGTTGTGTTCTGACTGCAAACAGGCCACTGCCTGAATCCCATCCTGCACAGAAGTTCGTATTTTTTCTTTTAATATTCCCATAACCTCTCCTTATATAAGTGGTTTATCATAGATCAAAGCCCCTTTTAGATGCTAGATAGGTTTTAACAATCAAACCTTTAAGCAGAAGGGACAACATTTCTTGTGGAAACTAGATCATAGCCTTGTGAGAATGAGGAGGCATAAATACGCCCTATTTCAGTTGCCACCCAAACAAACAGTGCTGCCTAGACACTTTTGACCTAAAGGATATACCAGAAAAGGATTCATTGATTGAGCTTTTAGGAAGATACCACAAAAGTCACTCGTGAGTTGCCGAGGGCAGCAACCTTTTGTTATTCCCGATTTGTCCCATATTCTATAATAAAGCAAATCCTTGAACCTAATCCAATACTGAGCTTATCTCACAAGTTAATTTTCTATGTTATCGAACTTTTTTAAGCTTGGGCTTTTTCCATGGCCGGTTCCGTAAAATATAGTCTTCATATTTTATGCGACCATATGCCTGAAGATAAATTGCGGTATCTGATGAAGCGGTATTACCAAAATCAACATATAAAGGTACCTCTTGGCCATCAACTTGCAAATGTACTTGAGTGGGGCGGCCAGCGAGCCTCCTGCAGGTCCGTATTAATTAGGTGAGCCAATATACTTAATAATATGTATCCTGGGAGCTCATGACAGAGGTTGAATAAATTTTAGCGCAAACTAAGTCAAGTTCTTATCTTAGCAAATTTTCGATAGCTTTGCCCTTGTTCTACTAACCCGCATAAACAAATTATTTCCATTTGGTACGTTGAAATGTTTCTTGAAAAAGAAGATAAAAAAATTTATTAAAATATGTCCTGACACAGATTTTTTTATTACGTAATAAATATTCATTCTTATTCTCCATTGATAAAAAACCAAAACCTCTATACCAAGGAATCGTATTGATTTGTATACTTCACCCTTAACACATCCAACGGCAAGCATATGAACAGACAGATCAGCATCGGTATTGTAGGAGCGACAGGAGCAGTCGGCATTGAAATTTTAAATCTGTTAGACTCTAGGTCTTTTCCAATTGAGGAGATAAGGCTATTTGCTTCCCCTGCCTCTTTAGGAAAAACAATCGATTTTAAAGGACAAGTATTAGAGGCGCAAATAATCAACGACAACAGCTTTGAAAATCTCGACATCGTTTTTTTCTGCGCAGGCAATAGGATCTCAAAACAGTACGCAAAAAAAGCATCTGCTGCAGGAGTTCTTGTCATCGATAATAGTTCTGCGTTTAGGATGAGTGAAGAAGTGCCTTTAATCATCCCCGAAATCAATCCTCAAGCAATCGATCTACATCAAGGGATCATAGCAAATCCAAACTGTTCTACAATTATTATGTTAATGGTTCTGGCCCCCTTACATAAAGTCTGTCCAATTAAACGGATTGTCGCTTGCACGTATCAGGCGGCAAGTGGCGCTGGGGGAAAAGGGATGGAGGATCTAATCGGTGAGACGGGGTCGTATTTTTCAAAAGAAGCACATGAAAGATCTGTGATCCCTTTTCCATACGCATTTAACTTATTTCTGCACAACTCCCCTTTACTTGAATCTGATTATTGCGAAGAAGAGATGAAAATGGTGTATGAAACAAGAAAAATCTTAAATGAGCCTCAGCTTAAAATTAATGCAACATGTGTCAGAGTTCCAGTCTTGAGAGCCCACTCTGAAGCGCTCAATGTAGAGTTTTACCACCCTCTGTCTGCAACAGAGGCTTACCGCCTCCTTGAACAAGCCCCAGGTCTGTGCCGTCTGGAAGATAGAGAACAAAATCGATTCCCGATGCCTATCGATGCTGTGGGGAAAACAGATGTTTTCTACGGAAGAATCCGGCAGGACATCTCTCAAAGCAACACCCTCGATCTTTGGGTCGTGGCAGATCAATTGCTCAAGGGAGCAGCGCTTAACGCTGTTCAGATTGCAGAACTAGCCTTTGGAATTTATACAAAGAGCGATCGATCCCAGACAGGATCGATGGAAAACATTATCTCTTCTTGAGAAATAGGATGGGGGAAACGGATACACCCTTGGTGTAGCGCTATCTGGCCTGTGGGAAGCTTCCCAGATCTGGCTCCATATTTCACATCCCCAGAGATTGGGTGGCCGAATGCAGCAAACTGGGCCCTAATCTGATGGTATCTGCCAGTCTCAAGATCAATTTCTACAATCGTATGGTGAGGCAATCTTTCAAGGACTTTAAAGTGCAATCGACAGGGCTTTGCACTTTGACAGGAAGATGTCGCAACGAGGGCTTTATAATCTCCATGGATCAAATAATGAACAAGGGTTCCTTGGGTATCAGAGATCCTTCCCTCAACTACGGCAAGGTAAGTTTTCTTAAAACAATGAGCGCGCATCGAGGCGTTGAGTCTAGATAAAGCTTTTGATGTTCTTGCAAAGATAACAAGTCCACTTACAGGCTTATCTAACCTGTGGATCGCATGTAAAAATACATCTCCAGGCTTTAAAAAAGCCTGTTTGATCCAGGCTTTAGCTTGCTGCTCGATACTATCTAAATTATCTATAGAAGGCTGGGTCGCAAGACCCGCAGGCTTGGCCACAACAAGAATATGGTTATCACAAAAAATTATTTTCACAATATCTAACTACTAGAGCGCCTTTGTCTGAGCACTTCATATAGTAATAAAGTAGTGGCAGTAGCCACATTTAACGAATCAGCCACTCCCATCATAGGGATTCTTACCTTAAGATCTGCTTGAGATAGCCAAGCATCAGATAATCCCAGTTGCTCGGTGCCAACAACGATAGCTACAGGACCTGAAAGATCTGCCTGTGTATATTCTATGTCAGTATTAGGGGTCGATGACAGGATTTTTACTCCATGTTTTTTTAGCCACGGCAGCACCTCTGTGCCCTTCGCTTCGACCACAGGAACAGTAAATAAAGTGCCAACACTTGCACGGACAACATTTGGATTATAAATATCAGTGCATCGATCACAGACAATCACCCCATCAACACCTACTGCATCACACGATCTAAGAATTGTTCCTAGATTGCCTGGCTTTTCAATCGATTCGGCCACCAAAAAAACCGGATTTTTTTTACCTAGGACCTTACTGGCCAGCTGATCTAGCGACAGCTGCATCTGAGATGCAACAGCGATAAGGCCATCGGGCCTATCTCGATAGGATAGCTTTTTAAACACCTTCTGATCAGAAGAAAAAATCTGCGCGCCCTGCCTGATTGCCTTATCAATAAGCGTTTGTTCATTCTCCCCTAAAAAAAGATCAGGGCAAATAAACAATGTGACAATCTTGACAAAGCCACCTAGCGCTCGTGACAGCTCCCGATACCCTTCAATTAAAAATAGGCCTGTCTCATCTCTGCCTCTTCTATCGAATAGCTTGGCAGCAGTTTTCATTTTTGGATTTTGTAGACTGGTGATTTCTAACATGTGCTTCATAGTAAAAAATAATAAGGTAATTGGCAGAGTATAACGAAAAAGGCGCTTAAAAGATAATAAAAGAAATTCTAGTTTAGCATGAACTGCTATATATTTTTTTAAAAAAGAAGATCCTTATCTGCAACGGATAGATTCTCTAGGTTTTAGACACTAATCTAAAATCCTTTTGATGGATCAATACCGTATCGGATCTTTCTATACAACGCTCCGAGAAGCTCGGTGGCAGTCGTTAACATGATGATTTGACGATTGCCGCGCAGATTAAGTTTAAAGATTTGGGCCCGAGCCCCTTTTTCTCCGATGCCAGCCCAGATAGTACCCACTGGTTTGTCTTTCGTTCCCCCTGAGGGACCGGCGATTCCCGATACAGCAATCGCGTAATCGGCGCCAGATAAAGAAAGAGCCCCCTCCAACATCTCTTGCACAACCTCAGCGCTCACAGAGCCATGCTGATTAATAGATCCGCTCGAAACCTTTAAAACATCCTGTTTTAGTCTATTCGAATAAGTGACAAAAGAACCTAATAAAACATCTGATGCCCCAGGTATTGATGCGATCTTATGGGATAAGAGCCCACCTGTGCACGACTCAGCAAAACAAACGGTTTTCTTATCAGAGGCAAGCAAATCAATCAGGGCATCTTCAATTCTGCCGCTAGAAGAGGTAAAACCATAGCTAGGAAATGCTGCCGTGATCTCTTCTTTAGCAGCCGATAGATCGAGAGGATTTAATGACCTTAAGGCTACCAAAAGAGTGCCATAGCCTGGATAGATTCCCAGATCCATTGAGGGGTATTGTTTTTGGATGAGGCGTAAAGTCGGATCTAATGCAGTTTCTTTCAGATGACAAAAGTATAGCTTCTCTGAATGATAACTTATCTGATCGGGCAGCTTTTTACTCAGGATAGGAATGAGCGCATCCTGTAACATCGCCTCCATTTCTAAAGGGACTCCAGGAAGCAAGGCGAGCATCTTTCCCTTTTCTTCAAACAAAAATCCAGGTGCTGTTCCAATACAGTTTTGTAAAATAACTGCTTTTTCAGGGACCGTTGCCTGATCTTGCAAGGAAGCGAGTGAAGGACCATAGCGACTTAGTAGATCAGCTGCGATCTCTTCGTTAAAAATAAAGGGGGAAGAGAATAGCTCTGCCGCAACACTACGAGTTAAGTCATCTAATGTAGGACCTAGTCCCCCGGTACAGATGACGAGATCAGAGCGATGCAAAGCATCGGTAAACGCCTGTTTTAATATAGAAAAATCATCAGGAAAGACAGTATGCCGATCAACTTTCAATCCCATTTTTCCAAGACACGCGCTAATAAAGGTGCTATTTGAATTAATGACCATACCTTTTAAGATTTCATCAGCAATTGCGATCACTTCAGTTTTCAAATAGCCCCTCCTATACCTTTGTCTTCGACTACAATATCATGAACTGTAAGTTGTGGATGCTTATTTACAAAAGAAAAACACTCTTTTCCTATACGGAAAGGGACTCTCGTTCGTACCCCCTGAAAAACCATGGGCGTAGGCACTGCGTTGGAGCGGATCCACTGGATCACCTTTTTAAAAAGAATAGTATTTGGAAACTGGTCTGATTCAGTGACCTTGAAAAACTGGTGGGTTTTAGGATCTTCAAAAATTTGAGGGTAGGAGAGCTGAATACCCCAATGAACACTGTCTTGAGCCATCACCATCGAATGAAATTTCCCATCAATTTTAGATGCAAAAAAATGATGTAGCTGCATTTGGACAACAGGTAAAATCGGTTTTAGAATCATCCGATCTTCTGACACTTTCACACCATAAATCGAGCGCAGATCATAGGTTAAGTAATTACAAAAGAGCCTACGCAGTCTTTTTTCGTCTAAAGTAGCTGATGCTTTAATTGTATCGACATATCCTCGATAAGCCTCTAAAATGATTTCAGGGGCAGGGAAAAGATCTGGGCAAGCAGCCGGTCCGCTTGCATGGCAGATAAAGCAGGGGCCGATCGATTTAAATAAGTCGTCCATCTCCCCACTACTGATTAGCATCTGATGTTTAAGCCACTTAGATGCGTGAAATGGACCCTCTTGTTCAGAGGTGCTAATACGAAGAGAAGATAAGTCCATCAAATTATGTAAGGTAAAAAATCAATTATTTTGTTTGGAACGTTTGGCCCCAGCTTTTTCTTTAAAAGAAAAAATAAAAACAAAAACAAGGCCCATAAATATAGAGCTATCTGCGATATTAAACACCGGATAAGAATAGCCCCAAAATCGAAAGTAAAACATATCGACCACATGACCGTATACAAAATAGTCAATCACATTACCGATTGCGCCAACTGCGATTAAAGAGAGCGCTACACGTTTTAAAACAGGCATTTTAACAACAAACAGATACGCTGCAAGAATTAAAATAATAAATAGCCTGGCGTAAAGCAGGTAGTCTTGGAAAGAGGCAAAAACACCCCAGGCAGCACCCTTGTTCATCACATAATTTAATGAAAAATCAATCCCTAAAAAATCGTGAAAAACTCTGATACCCCCATAGGGATAAGTAGCTATAGATCTGCCAAGTGCCGGAATATAATAATATGTATAGGCCTTAGAAAAAACATCTGTCCCTAAAATAAATACACAGGCAGCTATAAGCAAAAAGCTCTTTTTGAAATCCATTATAAAAGCCCTTTCTCAAGCTTTTCTTGTGATTTTACAGTCATTATCGCATAAGGGACAGCCTCTAGTCTAGCAATCGGGATCTCCTCTCCAGAAATATCGCATATGCCGTATGTATTCTCTTGGATTTTCTCAAGCGCTCTATCAATAGATCGTATAATATCAAATTCTGTTGAACTTACCTGCACATTCACAGTTTTTACAAAATCATCAGTTCCTTCATCAGCTTGATGCTGAGAATACCCCTTGGAATCTCCTGGCTCTGTTACATCGCTACTGACACCACGCACTAAATGGGTCATCTGGACTTTTAGCTCCTCAAGTCTTTGTTTAAATCTTGCAACTTCCTCTGCGGTTAAAGGCATATAACATTCCCTTGCTATCGATTGTAAATGATTCTTTTTTATCCCGATACTGTCTCTAGAGCATCCCTTAGCTCATCGACATCCTTAAACCGTCGGTATACACAGGCAAACCGAATATATGCAACCATATCAAGTGCCTTTAGATGATTCATGATAATCTCACCGATTTCTTGCGTGGAAATCTCACGGACCTGCCGCTCCATTAAATCTGAGGTAATCTTATACGATAAAGCTCTTACCTGCTCATGACTAATCCTTGTATGTCTACAAGCTGCATCTAATCCTTTTGTGAGCTTATCTTGCAAGAAATCCTCATACGTCCCATCTCGTTTCTGCACTTGTATAGTAAGGTCGATCGTTTCAAAGGTCGTAAATCGTTTTAAACAATTCAAACACTCTCTTCTACGTCTTACCGCATTGGTTTCTGAGGCATTGCGTGAGTCGGTTACCTTAAACTCTTCATGATTACAAAATGGACAACGCATAATGGTCCTACCCTTGGGTTACACTGTTCTTGCTGCCTTAATACAGAAAAACAGAGAAAAATAGTAGTTTAATCAAAATAAAGTAAATAAAAACTAATTGGAAGAAGAAGCTTAAGCAAGAGATAAGAGGTAAACTGTGAACCTACCCTAATATTTTTTATTGCAACCACATAAATATCAACCCGATTAAAGGAAAAGCTTCCGATCTTCCTTATAGAAATGATATTAACATGTATCATCTGCATCGTCCATCTTTTCTCAATCTCGGAGCATTGTGATAGAAATCAGATAAGGCCCAAAGAGTGTCCACATAATCCCAATGTAGTATGAACTAGTGATACTCCAATTAAGTTGTAACTTCGAATATAAATACATCCAAACAAAAAGCCGATAAAGAAGGTTATGATTGCCATTGTAAATCCATAGTGGGTATGAAACATGGCAAATACTAAAGATGCAGTAAAGATCGATTTGAGACCTTTAGGATCTTGAAAAAACTTTTGAATCACTGTTTGCAATATACCGCGGCCTATAAGTTCTTGAAGATATGAATGAATCGGGTAAGAAGCCAATATCCATGTGAGTGCCCGAGGCCCTGTAGATGATCCTGTGTTCACAAGCAAAGATTCTAGAGGGTGTCGAAATAAAAAATAAATCAGTGTAATCAGACAAGAAATCAAAATCCCTTCAACAAGGGATTTTTTCCAATTATGCAGACCAATTCCCATGTCTTTAAACCGAAACTTAAAAATATAGGCTATAATAAGTAAAGGGCATGTTACAGCAATTAGATAGAACCATGTATACCAAGCAGAAGATACGTTAATACCTGGTGAAGAGCCTAATTTATCAAAGAGCCCCCCTATTCCAAAGACTAATATAATATAGATAAAAGCTTTACCAAACTGGTTACTGAGTTCTGACTGCTGCAGCTGTTTTGTAAGGGCTATAACCAACGAGGAGCTGGCAGAACGAAGTCTGGGCAAGTTAATATATGCTATATTTGCTTGAATATGTGCATAAAGATCAGTGATAAATAGATCCTTAGTGTGAAATGACTGTCGTTTTAACACAAGCAGTATACATGGTCCATCTGCTTGAATCGTGGCAGAGCGGGGGCTATTATCTAGAAAAGACATCTCTCCAAAAACATCACCTATTTCGAATTTTTTAATAAGAACTTCCTGAGAGTGTTCTAAATTCGATTTGAATGCTGATGCCGTTCCATCTACGAGAATATATAGAGCGTTGCAGGAGTCATTTTCGTGAAAAATCACCTCTTGTGCTGCAACTTCTTTCAATAGGACTTGACTTGCTATAAAATCAACTTCTTTCTCTGTTAAAGAATTGAACAAAGCTGTTTTTTTTATACATTCTTTTATTGCATTTTGATTCATTTTAAAACCTACTCTTTATTTAATAGGTATTTTATTTTATTTAACAAGTCAACAGCATTATTAAATTAATTTAAAAATAGACTTGCGCTATGAACTATATAGAATAAAACACCCGTCAGTGCAATAACTTTAAATCCCGTTTTTAGAACAATCTGAATTAATAAGCATTGCATCAACAATCTCTTGAATTTTCATGTTAAACTGGTTTTGAGGGATTTGAGAATACCTCGCTTGAATTTGAGATCTAATTAATTCATCATACAAGTACTTCTTAAGCAAACCGGGAAGTTGATTTAAATGGACTATTTCTTCTCCAATCTGATGTTTTCGTATATAATCAAGATTCCCCTTTTCCCAACGCAAACAAGGGCTGGTATGATCCACTAAAATGGGGACATGAAGGGCTACAGCTTCCGTCATTGCGCCAGGGCCAGGCTTAGTAATCATTAAATCGGAAATAGCTATTAAATCAGACACTCGATTGGTAAATGGAATAATCGATAAAGAATTAGAAGGGTCAACAGGAAGAGACGAAAGCTCTGATTTTAAAGTTTCTGATTTTCCTATACACGCCAAAAGATGAAAGCCTGCATTTTTTATACATAATAGGTGTTTTGCATAATTAATAATTTTCTTGTTTCCAATTCCTCCCATCATTAAGAGGATAACTTTTTTATTTTCCTCGATATTGTATTGATTTTTTAAACCATCAACGTTCTTTTTTTCAAAAAAATCAGCTTTTATCGGAAGACCAGTCACGTGGATTGCTGATTGAGGAATTCCTTTAGAAAGAAGTGTTCCCATGCTAGTATCAAAATCCCCTCCAATAGTTACCTTAAAATTGGCATATTGAAGCTTTTCTATTCCATAAACCCAGTGTTTTATATCATGATCTGTTGTAATGATTAAATAGGGCAGCCCCTTTTCTTTGGCAGCAAGGCCTGCACTGGTGTTCATAACTGGGGCAACTGCTATGATTATGTCTGGCTTATATCTATCGACGCAGCTAGCAATGAACTGTTTTACCTTGTTAGTCTTTATTGCTGCGCATAAAGGCTGGATATAATCAAAAAAGAAATTTAAAGAGCGATTCAACTGATGATGTAATGCAAAGTTGTAGACCGTATCACAATAAGAAAGCCAACCGTAAGAATCGTCACCAAGTGGATACATTACTTTAAATTCATAATCTGATCCCAAAATAGATCGTAAACAATCTACAGCAGCTGTGTGGCCACAACCGCCTTTGCTTGAAATTACAAGAATTTTAGGTTTTTTCGAGATGTTATCCGCAGACAAAAAACTAGAAGACAGCAATATAATTATAGAAAATACAATTTTCATAATTCAATTATCAATATAATTTTTATTTATTAAAATTTAAAAATACAATATTTTAAGAACGATAAAAAAACTTTTTATTCCATGTTCTTATTACACGAAATAACAAAATAATTTTTTATTACATAACTAAATTGCAAATTTTATTTAAAATTAATGCAATCACAGAAGCAAACTGCTGAATGTAATAAATTCAACTCTCAAATATAGAAGGACATATGAACGTTAAAGAAATATCCGAACACCTCTAGCATTGCATTTCCGATGCTTATGTAGTAGAAGATTTCCCTTTTGCACAACGTTTGGAATTTACTCCTGTTTGTTCTAATGCTAGTGTGGCAGCCGGATTGATCTAACAAATAATGGTGATATTTTTACCCGACGGACTATTCTACAGTCACTGATTTTGCAAGATTTCTTGGCTGATCGATATCAACAAAGGGCGTTTTAGCAACATAATAAGAAAACAGCTGAGTTGCAACAGCAAGTAAAATACAGGCCAGCTCATCAGTTGTCTTTGGAATAAGAAAATACTCATTACAGACCTTTTTAAAATCTTCTTCTAGCTCGGACAATCCAAACACAATAACAGGTACCCCTCGCGCGCGGCTCTCCATAAGATTGCTCATGATCTTAGTTTCAAGCAGACGGTTTGCACAAAAAACAACCACCGGCACGCTTGGGTCAAGAAGAGCTATCGGCCCGTGCTTCATCTCTCCTGCAGCATATCCGACTGCATTGACATAGGCGATCTCTTTAAGCTTTAACGCAGCCTCTTGTGCCACTGGATATAAAATCCCTCTACCAAGCAAATACATGTCATGGGATCCTCCATACTTAATAGCAATCAATTGAATCTTCCGGTGCTCTTCAAGGATATGCTCTATTTTGCTCGGCAGAGCCTTAAGCTCCAGGTAGTATTTATCTGCTAGCTTACCACTCATCCCCCTTTGTCTTGCAAGAAGCAGGGTGAGTAAATATAAAACGGTTACCTGTAGGGACATCTGGTGATACCAAAATAAAAGGCTCAGGCCTTGGACTATATATTTGCAAAGGGCTCATCGAACAAATGGGAGGAGAAATAGGCTTTCTTTCAGAGCCAGGAAACGGGGCTTTATTTTATTTTGATCTGCCCATATCACCAGCCAAGGAATAATCGATATGCTTAAAAAAATCTTAGTTGTCGATGATGATCCAGATTTCTTAGTTATTGTAAGATACTGCCTGCAGGGTATTGAGCAGCTCTCAGCTCGCTTTGCCTCATCAGGAATAGAGGCTATTACAATCGCTCAGGAGTTTCTGCCAGACCTGATTTTACTCGATGTGATGATGCCTGTTATGGACGGGATCCAAACACTCGAGCGTATACGGCAGACATCGCCTATCCAAAACACCCCATTGATTCTATTCACAGCTAAAGTAACTAAGAGTGAAATGACAGAATATGAGGGGCTGAAGATCTTTGGCGTGATTACCAAACCTTTCGATCCTCTGACCCTTTATGAGTAAATAGAGAAGATATGGAGCTCGAGTAAATAAAAGAGCTATAGAGGGAGCCTGGTTAGTTCCTCTGGCACTTAAACGAATAAAAAGCTTGTCTATTTTCATAACGCTTGATGAAGAATTGAGAAGATTTCAAAATTGGATCAGGCGTGCAAGGCTTGGCAAGGATTGTTTTAATAAAAAATGGTGGAGGAGGTGGGATTCGAACCCACGAAACACTTATCATGTTTACACGCTTTCCAAGCGGGCTCCATCGGCCACTCGGACACTCCTCCACAGGGAATCTTGAGAATACCTTAGATGGTAGTCCTACTAACGAGAGGCAAATCTATCATGTGCTTGATTTAAAGAAAAGAGGCACTTAGCAACCAAAATTAAAATACCCAGACCCAATGAGCCCAATCTGCTTACCTCTCTAATAGACTTGAGGGGGATTTCACCTTGAATTTTTATTAAGAACATGAAATAGTATCCATAATTAAAATCTATTTCTAAAAGACCCATGCAAAAATATTTAATCACTTTAGTTCTATCTGTATTTACCCTCTTTTTTACCAGTTGTGGAAAAACCGATACTGGATCTACCAAACCCAGAGTCCTTGTAAGCATCCCCCCCTACATTTATTTTGTAGAAAAAATTGCAGGCGACTTAGTAGACATATCAACACTGGCTCCGGAAGGATCTAATCCCCACCTCTTTGAACCGACCCCAAAACAGATTCAAGAAGTATATGGATCTAAAGTTTGGATACGACTCGGGGAAAATTTTGAACATAAGATCGCTGAAATTCTAAAGCAGCAGCATAAAAACCTGATTGTGGCCGACTTAAGTCAGCTGCTGCCAAATCATACAGAGCATGGACACCACGGCTGTTCCTGCGCCCATCATAACCATGCTCATAGAGACGCAAAGGACCTACATTTATGGATGAGCCCAGTTCTTGCTAAAGAACAAGCGGGATCTATTTGCCGGGCGCTGCAACTAGCCCTGCCAGAACATAAAGAAATTTTGGATAAACGACTAGGTCTATTCTTGAGCGAGCTCGACGCACTACATGAAAAAATTCAAAATCAGTTGAAGCCATTTGCTAACCAGGCCCTCATTGTATCCCACCCCGCGTTCGGCTATTTCTGCAAAGATTTTGGGTTTACTCAAATTTCGATAGAAACAGAGGGAAAAGAACCGAGGCCCCAAGATATTTCAAAGGTCCTAGCAACTGCAAAGACAAGCCTTGTAAAGCTCGTTCTTATCCAAGAGCAATATAACAATAATGGGGCTATTGCAATTGCAAATGAGCTAGATTTACCTCTATGCAATATAGACCCATATAGTACAAAATACGATGAAATGCTTCTAAAAATCAGTACTGAAATTGTAAAGGCAAATGAGTAATCTTCCTGCTATTGAGATACAGAACCTCGATCATTCTTTTGACAAAACAAGCGTGCTCGAAAAAGTTTCTTTCCGAGTAGAACAAGGGGAGTTTATTGGAATCTTCGGCCCTAATGGAGGGGGCAAAACCACTCTTCTGCGGCTACTGATGGGGTTTCAAAAACCTTCTCGAGGACAGATCCGATTATTTGGTAAATCCCCGGAAAATCTACGCCCAAAGATCGGCTACGTCCCTCAAATCAATCGGCTGGATAAACTGTTTCCTATCACAGTACTAGATATTGTTTTAATGGGCTGCCTGTCTTCTGCAAACATTTTTGGAAGACTACCTTCATCAACCAAAGTCCAAGCACAGCAAGCTCTACAAAAAGTTGGGCTAGAAGACAAAAAAGACTGTTCGTTTGGATCCCTTTCCGGCGGGCAAGCTCAAAGGGTGCTAATTGCAAGAGCAATCGTTGCCCAGCCTGACCTGCTATTTCTTGATGAACCAACAGCAAGTGTCGATCCAGAAGCGGAAAAAGATATTTTAAAAATCCTTGAAGAACTCAAAGGAAAAACCACGATTCTGATGGTAACCCATGACCTACAAACCATCATTAATCAAGTAGGTAAATTATTATGCGTACATAAACAAGTACATACAATCTTACCAAATCAGGTATGTGAACATTTCGGCCTCGGGCTATACCACCGGCCGATTTCACAGACGACCTCTATAGGAGGTCACCTATGACTCTACTCGGAACCCTCGCTTTTTTTGAAGCCCTCCAAATTAATCCTTTCTTAAGTCTTGCATTGATTGCAGGACTTGTCGCATCCATTGCAAGTGGGATTACCGGATCGTTTATTGTGGTTAAACGGATTGTATTTATCAGCGGGAGCATCGCCCATTCTGTTTTAGGGGGAATGGGACTGTTCTTGTGGATAAAAAGAACATTTTACATAGATTGGATCACCCCTCTGCAGGGAGCGATCGTGGCAGCTCTTGCATCAGCTTTGTTTATGAGCTGGATCAAAGTGAAATACAAAGAAAGGGAAGATAGCATTATCGCCGCTCTATGGTCGACAGGGATGGCCCTTGGGGTAATCTTTGTGGCCCTGACCCCAGGCTATAACGTTGAGCTCATGAACTTTCTATTCGGCAATATTCTATGGGTTAGCACCAAAGATATTATGACCTTAATTGCCCTTGATATTGCAGTAGCTGCAATCACGCTTATCTATTATAAAAGATTTCAAGCGGTATGCTTTGATGAAGACCAGGGGGAACTTCAAGGACTTTCTACTAATAAAATCTACTCCATACTGCTTTGCATGATTGCACTATCGATTGTGCTTCTTATACAAGTTGTAGGATCTATTTTAGTGATAGCAATCCTTGCCATTCCTGCAGCCGTTGCTAGCTATTACACGAATAAACTTGCAACTATGATCTTTTTATCTATAGGACTTGCCATGCTCTTTACCACTTTAGGCACATTCATATCCTATGAATGGAACTGGCCTCCTGGAGCAACGATTTCTTTAACCGCTGCATCCATTTACGCCATAACCTTACTGATAAAAGGCAAAACTGCCCGCTCGGTATAAAAGCCTCTTAGAAAGAAAAGTATTTTCTCCAAAAACTTTTCCAAGCGCCTACTTTTTTACTTGAACGTACTTTTTGTATTTTTTTTGCAACTCTTGCTCTTACTTTTTTCATATAATCCCCCTTTTAGATTACCTAGAATTTTCATCAATTTTTTGTTGGACGACTTTTTCTCTAGATTCCTGCCGGCCATGGTGCTTAACTGTCAGTTTAGATCCCTTTTTTTTAGAAATCTTTTTTATTCCCCGATGCATAATCCTTACCTCGAGCCAACAGCCCTTGTTAATTTTACATCTCTATATTCCTGATATTACAAATAAAATACATTTTTATCAATTAATTAAGATTAATTAATAATTTTAATTAAAAATTAAACAAACTTGATTAATTAAAGTAAATTAATTAGAGTCAGGGAGTCGATGGGGAAGAGAAAGACGCAAACAACTATATGACAAGATGTTAAGTCCCTATAAATCGTGTTTTTTATTTACGATTCTTAGACCGCCGTGATAAAATGAGATGATAATCTATATAGGAACAGAAAGAACTTCACCCCTCTATTTCATAGAAAACACCTTTTGCTCTTGACTTTGAAAAAAAGCTTCTTTTATTATTCCCTTTTTTACTCTCCAGAGAAGTTCTTTAAGAACTACTCTATACTTCGTTTTGAAAAATTTCAGGAGGTCCAAATGTACGCAATTATAGAAACGGGCGGAAAGCAGTACCGAGTTGAAAAAGGTGATATTATCGACGTTGAGCTCTTAGAATCAAGAGAACCCAATATCGAGTTTAGCAACGTGCTTTTCATCAACAACGGTTCCGATGTCAAACTAGGAAATCCTTATCTGACAAAATCTCTTGTAAAAGCAGAGCTTATGCAAGAAGTTAAAGGTCCAAAAGTCATAGCCTTTAAATATAAAAAAAGAAAAGGCTATAGAAGAAAGGTAGGTCATCGTCAGCGTTACCTACGAGTAAAAATCACGGATATCGTAGGGTAAAGGAGATTAAATCATGGCACATAAGAAAGGTCAGGGATCGACAAGAAACGGTCGAGATTCAAACGCACAGCGACTTGGAGTGAAAGCATCCGGTGGGCAGTTTGTTAAAACAGGCAGCATCATTATTCGCCAACGAGGAACAAAATGGATCCCAGCAAAAAATGTAGGCAGAGGACGTGATGACACACTCTTTGCTCTCATTGATGGTATAGTTACTTACAGAAAAAGCAACCGCACACACGTTTCCGTTCTTCCGATCGCATAGTACTCCTCTCTCATTCGCCCTTTTTCTTATTTGAAAAAGGGCTTGTTTTAGAATCATTTATTTTACACACAAGTTGATATGTTTACAGATTCACTTACACTCACACTCTCAGCAGGAAAAGGCGGAAATGGCGTTGTTGCCTGGCGTAGGGAAAAGTACATCCCAAAAGGTGGTCCAACTGGAGGCAATGGAGGCAGAGGAGCTTCTATTACCCTTAGGGCAAACAATCAAATCCCCTCTCTTGAAGGGATGAAAAATAAACGGATCATTAAAGCAGAGAATGGGTCCCCAGGTGGATCTAACCTAGTTCAGGGACGCTCCGGGAAAAACCTAATTATTACAGTTCCGTGTGGAACTCTGGTAAAAGATAAAAAAACTAAGGAAATTCTTTTCGACTTTACCGAAAATGACCAGGAATGGATTATTTGTAAAGGAGGAAAAGGGGGAAAAGGAAACCACCATTTTAAATCCTCAACCCGCCAGGCTCCTAACATATTTACAGAAGGCACTTACGGAGAGACAAAAGACATCGAACTCGAACTCAAGCTGATTGCTCATGTAGGACTTCTCGGAATGCCGAATGCAGGAAAATCAACGCTCATGAGCTCGATTACCTATGTAGCTGTCAAAATAGCTCCCTATCCATTTACTACCCTCTACCCTAACCTAGGCTTTGTACAGTACCCAGATAAGACAAGGGTCCTGGTAGCCGATGTACCTGGCATCATTGAAAATGCCCATGAAAACAAGGGTCTTGGCATCTCATTTTTAAAGCATATCGAGCGCACTTCTGTCATCGTGTATGTGATTGATATTTCTGGATTTGAAGGCAGAGACCCAATCGAAGATTACCTAACTTTAAAAAATGAACTCCGCGCTTATAAGCCAGAGATGCTCGATAAGCCGTTCTATATCGTTCTTAATAAAATTGATATCGAAGAAGCTGAAGAACAGGCGACTAGATTTAAAAAAGAAATACCCGTTGATCCTGCCCTTATTTTTACTATCTCAGCAAGAGAAAAACAGGGCCTACATGCCTTTATTGACGCAATTAAAACAGCTGCGCCGCCTATCATAGAGGTCGAAGAAGAAGTTATTGTAGTCGACAGAGAAGAAGAACTACAGTTCGTATAGAGGTGGCACCCTGAAAAAGGGTTAAGATTCCTGTTTTATAGATACCTGATAAAGTTCCTTCCTATACCCTTAGACCCCTATTTCTAAGATTTATCTTCCCCTTCTGACCTCAGAATTAAAAGGTTTAATAAAACTACCTAGTCCTGTTTATTCAGTTTTGGGTTCCACCAAGAATCATCATAGCTAATATAAAACTTAGGCTTCTGGTTCTGTGCATGTGTTTTCTGAAAATCAGCAATAAATTGGTTTAATAAATCCGGCAGAACCTTCTGAATCACCTTTTGCACATCATTCGTTTTTTCTAAATACACACACCATCGATTGGTCTCAAGAGATGTCAAATCTTTATTTTTTCTTATCTCAACTATATTCATTACCGAAAGACTCGCTTGTAAAACTGGAAGGGGCTTATTACTTTGATCCACTAGTTGTTGGATAGTAAATGCAAGCTCTGGATTGGAAAAAGACTCTAAATCTGCTCCTTCACCAGTAAGCACAGGTTTTATAACAATAACTCCGACCTTCTGGAGTTCTTGATTTATTAGCTCCATTACCCTAATGGCATTTTTTTTTTCTAACTTGAGTAAAGGAAAAAAAACAAATGAATCCATGTCTTTGAGAGAGCCTTGGGCTTCTTGAACAAGAGGTTCTGAAGAGAAAAGAAAGGGGGATTGTTTAGCATGTCCTAAGATAGAACAGCCCATAAAGGCGATTAAAGCAAATCTTTTTTTCATAAATATTCCCTAAAAAATTAATCCCAAGCCGGATCTGCAGGAATCCCCAGCACTTTCCAATAATGCAATTTATTTACCAGTTGTTGTAAACAACCCTTCCAAATGCCACCTGCTTTACAACAACGTTTTCCAGTATCTGCGAGTTCATCAATCAGGATATTAGCCAAATTCCGGACCGCTGAGTTCTTCACAGAAGATGTAAGAATTTTAAGTGCCTTTACAGTAGTTCTCACCCGGTCTAAACAGTCGTCAATAGGAATTCGATCAGGTCCAATAATGGGCCAATCAGGCTGATCCTTATTTTGATAAGAGGCACATGTAAAAAACTCTTTAAAATTACGACTCTTGCAAGCACCTAGAGCTTCTTGACATGGGAAACAGAACGAGCTTAAAATAGATTGCAATTCTGCATGAATCTCTGTGGCAGCTTCAATATTTTCTAAACGAATATATACAAGAAAAGCACCTAGTAACGGTCTGAATAATAAATCATTATTCTGTTCGCTGCATCTTAAAGCATATTCATAAGAAAGGATAAAATCTTTAAGGGCATTTTGATCTTCGTCTAGAATTAAATAATCTTCTCCTCTAGCAGCGTAACATTCGGAAAGAGTAATATAATCATCAGGGTTTATTTGATCGATATTAAAGCTGCTTTTTCCTATGGATATGAACGAAAAAGAGCTCGGATCGGTGTTAGACAAGCAAGGAAAGGAAGGAAATAGGAGAAATATAAGTACAGCAAAACCGTATCCAAAAAATACCATACGAGTCTCCTTATTTAAGAGTGAATCTTAGCAATCGTATGCTTTTTTTCAAATATTTAATATTCCCTAAAAAATTAATCCCAAGCCGGATCTGCAGGAATCCCCAGCACTTTCCAATAATGCAATTTATTTACCAGTTTTTGTAAACAACCCTTCCAAATGCCACCTGCTTTACAACAACGTCTTCCAGGATCGGGGAGTTGATCTATTAAAGCTGGCTAGTCTAATCAATTACGCCACCCTTTACCAAAACCGATAGCCGTTTAGGGTTATTTAAAGAAAACATATTGATAGCCATATCGTGAATCTCACGATCCGAGACTGTTTCAAGAGCCCGAATCTTGAGTTTAGCTTGATCAGACAGCTTTTGCCCCCTCTTCTTAAGGTGGGCGATTAAAGAATGACGAATAAGGTTAATCCTATCAGAGCTAACCCTTTGACTAAAATTCTTACTAAAAAAATCTAAAAAAAGCTCGATACGCTCAGATAAATCTTCGGGCGTATGGGTTGCCGACTGTATACTCAGAGACTGGAAGAGCTGATCTTCCATAATCCTTGGGGAGGAGTCGAGACTATAGGCCGTTTGCTGACTTGTTCTTAATTCTACAAAAAACTCATGTTTTAGTACCTGGGATATAATTTGTTGGGCAGCCCAGGACCTTGAATCGCACTCCCCTAAATTTAACATTACCAAGACCGCATGACCCTTGCGATTTGTATTCCTCTTGAGCACAACAGGGGCAGTCAAAGAGGTAGCCAGTATTCTAGGCTCCTCTGTATCTCCTACATCCCAACTACCGGACGCACCGATAAGGCAAGGCTCAATTCCCTCCCAGCACTTTCGCGCCTCATCTATCGATTCGCGAACGTATACAAAACCCTCGAGCTCCATCGAAGCAATAAAATCCCCCATATAACGCTGATATTCCTCAAGAGTCATTTTAGAAAGAAAATAAAATAAGTCAGAGGCAGAGTAAACACCAGGTAAAAAATAGGCGTCTGCGATATCCTCAGCCAATTGAGCAGGATCCACATTCCCTGGATCTAAATCTAAACTTAACCTCTTCACCTCTTCGAATAAGCTATTATCCATTACTGGACCCATAACGACCGAAAGAATCTGGCTCAATCGGTCTATTTGATTTTTACCAAGGCAATCAAAACGGATATGTATCTGCCTATCGGATCCCATATCTATTTCATCATCATATACCCCTACAGTTCCATCTATCTGAGTGTCTATGTCTGCAAAGCAGAGTCCTTGTAGCTGCTGCCTTAGCAAACATCTCCAAAAAGTCACAAAGGCCCCATACCGAATATCGTTTATTAGACGGGGATTTTTCATCAATAGCCGCATTTTAAGAGCATCTTCTGTTAAGGAGGGATCTGTAATGAGTTGAATACTCGCCCTGCCCCGGTTCCACTCTTCTTTTTCTTGATCACTAGAGCCTTGACCGACACTATCTACGATGGTAACAACTGGATTTTCTACAAAGTGACTCCAATCTCTTAATTTATCTGTCGGAACTGCCTCTGCATGGTATAACGCTCCCATCCACTTTTCCACCTGACTCATTTCTATCCCCGTTTCAACAGAGGGGGCTAGCAGAAAAAACATGCATTTTTCAGGTGTTAGCAGATGAACCAATTCTAAAAAATCGGTATCTGAGACTTTTTGCAAACTCGAGCTCTTACAAGGATAAGTATCTAAAGGTTCATTAAGAAGAACAAGAGCATGATCCATTACAAGATTAAATGGGCTCCCTTCATCGCCCCCCTCTCCAATGGATTCATCGGCTGCAATAATATAATCTTGGAGGGCCGGTAAAGATCCGATCTTTTCGATCGCATGGACAGCCTGAAAACAAGTAGTGATCACCGCATCTATCTGCTGAATTCCTTTTCTCGTTAAAGACACGCTAACCGCAAATAAGATCCGATCTTTACTAAATTCTACGTATTCCGCACCGGCTGTATTACACAACCCTCTACGGAAAAGAATATCAGAGAAGCTTTTCCTCCCCTCATGATCAATAGCCATACGCGCAATCTCAAGAGGCATTACCCCCGATTGTTCTATTACGGTGTGAGGGACCTCCCACAGTAGGATCAGTTCTCGAGTATTAGATGAAGCGTCGATATGGATAAAGTGTCCGTGTTGACTTAAATAGCTGATGGGTTCCTTCGAATCCTGTTTTTTTGGGCTCTTTGCTGAAATGGAAGGAAAATGAGCAAGAACCAAGCTCGCAATCTCGTCGATCGGTAAGGGGGATATGATAACAAGATTCATATTCAAACCAACGTAATGATCAGCATACCACTGTTTTATAGCAATTTGGGAAATCTGACTGAGTGAGGTTAAATTACCACAAGAAAATATAGCGTTAGGATGAAAAGGATTACCTATGGCTTTGAATACTCTCATAAACTTTTGTAGGTTATCTTCAGCACAATCCTGAAATTCATGATCTACTGCATGCATTTCTCTATTGATTGAGGCTAAAGAAAAAATGGGATCTATAAAGAACCTACTAAAGCGCTCGAGTGCTCCCTCAAATCCTTCGCCGGGAAGGGTGAAGGAATAGACGGTACTGGTATATGAGGTAAAAGCATTATAATCCCCTCCTCTATCCAAGACATATTGTCGAAACTCCGATTCCCTGGGAAATTTTTTAGTCCCCATAAAAAGTAGGTGTTCAACAAAATGGGCCATACCAGGATGTTGTACAGGATTATTCCATGAACCAACATCAACAGATACTGCAGCAGCTGAGCTACCGGCCTCCGGGTCAGAAATTAGATACACCTGCATCCCATTATCGAGCCTTACTTTTCTAGTCGTTTTACCTGAACTCTCCTCATTGGACTTTTCTATAGATCGATTGATATATCGATACGACTGCCTATCTTGGGTAGACTCCCTGTCTAAAGAGCCCTTAGGGAATAAAGGAATAAAAAAAGAATCGGGAAGAGAGTCAGAGTATAAAAGGGCTTGAAGACAGATTAATAAAATAGCTAAATATCTTTTTTTCTTCATACCACCTGCAAGAGACAAATATTTGTTAGTTTCGGAAGAAAAAAATTTAACTAAAGAAAAGAAAAAACGCCACGAGAAATCCAGTGGTGTTTTGAAATGATCAGATTGCTTATTCTACTTGCTTTGGGTTATGCTTCTAATATTGGCAATTTCAAAGGGAATATAGACTTCAAGCAGACAAGAGATTATAAAGTTTTTCTAAGATTCTTTATTTGTTAGTTTCTCGATACGCTCTTGAGCAAAGTAAGCATCAGTCTCTTCAACCACTTCAGAAGACAACCCGACAACACCCACTAAATTTGTTAATAACATCCAAGAAATAGACAGATCCGCTAAAACCCAAACGAGCTCAACTCTTGCTATTGCTCCAAAGGGTATAAGTAACAAATACAGATATTGAAACCATTTAGCTCGGTTTTGTCCCCATAAAAAGTTTGCAGCCTTCTCCGCGCAGCACCCCCAAGCAATGACTGTTGTATAAGCAAAAAATGCAAGGCAGGCAATTACAATAAGAGAGCCTATCTTTGAACCCCATACCTGAGAAAAAGCATATACAACCATATTTGTACTCTGAATCCCGTTTTGCTCATCAGCGCCGGTGACCATTAACACAAGCCCTGTTGTTGTACAAATAATCATAACAATTAAAGGTGCCACTAGAGTAACTAACCCATCAATGACCGGATGCTCGGACCGAGCAGAGGCTTGAAGAATCGGAGCGATTCCAGTCCCAGCATCAGTTGCAAATACTCCCCTTTCAAAACCAACTTGAAGAGCTTTAAAAGCGCCAAATCCCAAAAATCCGCCGAATAATGCAGAACCAGAAAACGCTAGAGCGATCATCCGGGTAAAGGCTGGAATGATATTTTGGTGATAGCAGGATAAAACAATTAAAGCAGAAGCTAAATAAATTACTGCCATAATAGGAACAACGGAGGCTGCTACTTTTCCAAGCCGCTCCACTCCTCCAAGGGTGACTGCAGCAACTAAAAGGGTCATTAAAATACCAGATAGAAGGGGATCAATTCCGAGAGAGGCAAGTGGCAGAACAATCGAGTTGATTTGAGCGAAATTACCAACTGTCAAAGCCGCAATTAAAGTGAAGAAAGCAAAAATGATACCGGTTTTTTTTAATCCAAGACCATCCTTCAAATAATACATCGGCCCCGCAAGGGGTAGGCCGGCCTTATCAGATCGTCGATATTTTACCCCTAGCACGCAGCTAGCATACTGAATTGTGGCGCCAAAAAAAGCCATGACCCACATCCAAACCAGAGCCCCAGGGCCTCCTGTTGTTAAAGCAATCGCCATTCCAGAAATATTTCCCGTACCAAGATTGCCTGCAATTACAGTGGAAAGAGCTTGATATTGAGTGACCCCGCTGGATGCTTTATTCTTAACCATCAGCATTTTAGCGCTAAGTCGCAGTTTTGAGATTTGTAAAAACTTTAATTTAATGGATAGATAAAGTCCGACAAGCAAAATACCTGGTAAAACACAGAATAACGTAAATGCCTGGTTAATATCAGAAACGAATTTTAGTATCGCCATATTAAAGGATCCCTACAACATATAAGAGCAGAGTGTAACACACCCTGCCACTGTGATCCATCTTAAAAAATAGACAAATCAGCCAAGACAGAACCTTTAATCGATAGGCTGACCCTTATCCAAAGCAAAAAAGAATACCGAGAAAAACCTGATGAACTGATCAGATTTTTTTGAATGATAACAAAGGCTAACTTAGTCTCAATACTAATTTTGAAAAAAAATATAAGAACAATTATCTTTTCAATCTCAAAAAAAAATGGCTATTTTTATTCGGATGTGGCAAAAAATCCACCTTTATTCTTTATACACGATCTTTCAGCTTCTAAATCTAATATCTGGAGTTAAAATGACGACCCGCAATTTAGTCCGATTGTATTTGTATTTTTTTCTTTCGATCGCAAGCTGTTTCGGAAACGATCATCTATCCCATAAAAGAGTAGGTATAATCACATTAAAAATTTTGAAGGGTGACGTAGAGGTTGCATACCGGATAAAAATTGCCGGGGAACGATTAGGTTGGACTATGATAGTCGATGAGAACGAAGGTGAGGGAATAAGAAATACATCACTAGATTTCTCTATAATAACAACTCACGTTGCAAAACCTAGGTTCCTATCACGTAACCATCCAAATTACTTTATTATTTATTGTCAAAAAGATTTTTGCAAAATGAATGGCGATTTGGAAAATGAATACAGGGATTATGACGGGTATCTTTTAACAATAGATAAAACTGATTTTTCAACCTTTACCTCTCGTAAAGGCAATCTAATAGCTCCTAGTATTCCATTTTATCCTACAGCATATGCCACACCTTATAAGCCAGTGAGTCCCCTTAACCTTACTTATATAGTTCCTACCTGGGGGAACCGAATAAATAGGCCTTCTTTTCGACAATTAAATAAACTTTTAAGTAAGGATGGTTTTACTAAATTCTATGGTGATCTTGAATTTGGCCGTCTTTACGGAGAACAATATGTAGGACCTCTGCCTTTTAACGGCCAGTCAATAATTGATACATTGCAAAAAAATGGCATCGCCCTGGTTATCCATTCCGACAAGCACCTAACAGAAAAAATTCCTTCAGGAAGAATTTTTGAAGCGGCGGCAGCATCAGCAATCATTATCTGCGATCAAAATCCATTTGTACAAAAACACTTTGGGGATTCGATTTTTTATATCGATACTTCCCTAACGGGGCGGGCTATATTTTCACAAATTAAAAGGCATATTCAAACTATTTTAGATAACCCCAACAAGGCTTTAGAGATGGCAAAAAAAGCTCATGGAATTTTTTTAGATAACTTTACTATGGAAGCCCAGTTATTAGAGTTAGAGTTAATGCATGAAAAAATCCTGGAAAAATTAAAAAACTGATCCATTTCAGCGAGAATCTAATCAAATAAAAAAGATCGATTATTGACAGAGTCAATAATCGGCTAAGGGAAATCTCGAATTCGTAAACAAGCAAATACTGAAACAGTACCTTAAAATAAAAGGTCAATGTGTTAGATAATTCAGGAATTTTTAAGGTATGCTTTATATAAAAAGAAAAATGGTGGCCAGAACTGGACTTGAACCAGCGACACAAGGATTTTCAGTCCTCTGCTCTACCAACTGAGCTATCCGGCCAAACGGACAGACTAAGAGAAAGCAATACGATACGAAAGTCCTTCTATTTTTCGCAATCTTTTTCGAAAAAGATTTATTTCAAAAGAATCATATCTTTTACGATATTCACTGCTTCTTCTAGCTGCCAGTCGGCACCCTCTACCTCCGCATCTTGTCGATTTGTAGTAACAACCAATTTCTCAACCGGGTCCCCATTCATTCTATTTAAAAATAGACTAAAGTTCTTATTTTTACTAAGACGCTCAGCGCTACTTTCTTTTAACCTAGGGAGCATCCGCGTCCAAGTAGATAATTTTTTCTGAACATTGGGCAGGTAATTTTTTTGAAACCAAGCCTTATTTTTTGGATCAATATCATATAAGGGGTCTATATAAGCCGGCGCTACCTGATCGTTTTTAAGAGGATAAGCTAAGTATCTCTCACCTATCTTATAAGGAGCATAATCTGTAGGAACGACAATGTCTGCTTGAACCCCTTCAATCTGGGTAGACCTTCCAGAAACAGTATAGTACCTGCCCACAGTGACTTTAAAGAAATTTCGAGCCTGCTGATCCGTAACAGTCTGATACTGTATCGTCCCCTTGCCATACGTCCTGTCATCCCCAACAACTACAGCGACCCCATAATCCTGAAGAGCCTGAGCGACAATCTCCGCTGCAGACGCCGAAGCCTTCGAGGTCAGAAGAACTAAAGGTCCTTCATAATAAACTCTTCCATCGACATCTCTTAAATACTGCATCTCACCCTTAGCATACTTGGAAATCACAACCACGCCACTGGACATAAAAAGACCTGAAAGCTTAACAGCTTGATTTAAAAATCCACCGGAATTATCCCTCATATCAATGACAACCCCTAAGAGATCCCCTTCTTTTTTTAAATTGCGAATAGCCTCTTTCATGTCTTTTTCACAGCTTGCCCCTCCCCCACTTTCGTAAAAAGAAGGCAGGACAATTTTACCAATAACCCCTTTCCGATACCGCTCTGAAAAGTAGTGAACTCTCTCATCTTGCATCACAATTTTTTCTCTTAACAACTCAACTTTATCAACTGAGACAGAACCATTATCCCCTTTATGCCGCACCCCGAGAACTAATTTAGATCCCCTCTCCCCTTTAAGCCGTTTTAACACATCTTCATAACTTGACACCTCAACGGCTTTTCCATCAATTTCGACAAGTAGATCGCCGGGCATAATTTTGCCAGATCTATCTGCCGGCCCCCCCCGAACCACATTCGTAATAAAAATACCATCAACCCCTTCCCTAAGGATGATCCCAACACCTTCAAACTGTTTTTCTAAACTTGTCCTCATTTCTGTCGCTTCATCGGGACTAAAAAAAGAAGTATGGGCATCTAGACTTTTGGCATGAGATTTCATTAGGTGGAGCGCAATCTGATGATCCGACTCATTTTTTTTCCCACCAGAAATAAAATAAGCACTTTCCGATCTTAAAAACCGTTTTTCCCACAATTGGAATAATTTTTGTTTTTTAGCCGGAGGCCAATCTACGGAACCTGACAACTTTATTTCAGAGGCTAGCATATTAATTATTTGACGCTTAGATCGCTCTTTTAATTCACCGGCATTCATGGCGTATGCACTGTAGTTTAATGCACCCAGGGACTCAACGTCTTGCTTAGAGGAAACGAGCTCTCGCAAAACCTGAGCTCTTATATCCCTGGCTCTTAAAATACTTTTTTGAAAAATTTTGTTTAAAGATTCAAAGACAGCAAAATCATCCCTGTAAAACCCGGCTACCACCTTATCTACACTCCGATCGTCCATATCTAAAAATGGCTGCACCTCACTGGAGAGCAAATAAAGACGATAAGGATCAAACTGTTCAATAAATAAGCGAACCGCTCTCCTGGCAAGTTTTGGAGAAAATTCTTTATATTCAACGTGCAAACCGAGCATTTCTTCAAGCATCGGTCTAACATCAGATTTTTTTATTTTTTCAGGGGATGCATAGAGCCCTACGGAAAATAAAACAGAGCAAATACACCATTTTTTAAAAAAATATGAATTCATCCGACACCTCATAAGATTATTTTTTATATCCCCGTAATGACATTTTTTTACCAGATAAATTTTAATATAAAAATTAATGCAGCAATAACAATTAAATAAATAGATTTAGCAAAATACGAAATCTTTCAAGACTGTTATTTATATTGATTGAGATGAATAAAAAGGACCTGGTCAGGATACCTTTTGCAAATAATTACCCTAAAAAGATATAGTTTCCTCTATGTCATTTTGTAAAAAGCTTTTGCAAAGGAGAATGGCTCTATGCCAACAATAAACCAACTAGTTCGTCAGGGTCGTACAAGTAAAGTACGTAGAAAAAAATCCCCAGCACTACAGCAGTGCCCTCAAAAACGAGGTGTCTGTCTGCAAGTAAAAACAAAAACGCCTAAAAAGCCAAACTCTGCTTTAAGAAAAGTAGCTTGGATTCGCTTATCTAATGGTCAAGAAGTTATTGCATACATCGGTGGTGAAGGCCACAATCTGCAAGAACACAGTATTGTCCTAGTTCGCGGTGGTCGTGTAAAAGACCTTCCAGGGGTTCGCTATCACATTGTCCGAGGAGCTCTTGACTGTGCGGCAGTAAAAGACCGTAAAAAATCGAGATCTAAATACGGGGCGAAACGTCCTAAGTAATCTTAGGATATCTTGAATATAGATATCCTGATTCGCGATTGTTTCTGCACTTGGTGCAGTAAGAATCTCGGATCGTCTTTCTTGGAAAAGCCAGAAAGGCAAGTGAACATATTAAGGTCTTAAAGTTTAAATTTTAAAAATTAAGGAAAGGACACATGTCTAGAAGAAGACGTGCAGTTAAAAGAGAGATCGATCCAGATCCAGTGTATAATAGCTATATTCTCGCGAAGTTTGTGAATAAGATCATGAACCAGGGAAGAAAAGCAACAGCTCGTAAAATCGTATACAATGCATTAGAGAAGTTCGCTCAGCGAGTAAAAGCAGAAAGCCCTTTAGCGGCATTTGAACAAGCTCTTGAGAATGCTAAACCAGCTCTTGAAGTAAAATCCCGCCGTATCGGCGGAGCCACTTACCAAGTGCCCATTGAAATTGCTCCAGAAAGACGCACTTCTATGGCGATGCAATGGATTATTAATTATTCCAGAGAAAAAGCTGGAAGAGCGATGGAAGATGGCCTGGCTGCAGAACTTACAGACTGCTACCAGAATCAAGGCGCTACCATTAAGAAAAAAGACGACACCCATCGCATGGCAGAAGCAAACAAAGCATTTGCTCATTACAAGTGGTAACTAAGGATTAACAATGAGCAAAAGACCTGCAACTGACTCTCTTAAAGACGTGAGAAACATCGGCATCATGGCCCACATCGATGCTGGCAAAACAACATGTACAGAGCGAATCCTATTTTACTCTGGCAAACTGCACCGGTTAGGTGAAGTGCATGAAGGTGCAGCTACGATGGACTTCATGGAGCAAGAAAAGGAAAGAGGAATTACCATTACCTCCGCGGCAACTACTGTATACTGGAATGGACACAAAATTAACATCATCGATACACCAGGACACGTTGACTTCACAATCGAAGTCGAACGCTCTCTACGTGTACTTGACGGAGCAGTTGCCGTGTTCGATGCTGTAGCTGGTGTGCAGCCTCAATCTGAAACAGTTTGGCGTCAAGCCGATCGATATGGCGTGCCAAGAATCGCATTCGTTAATAAAATGGACCGTATTGGTGCAGACTTCTTTAATGCTATCAAGACGATGCGTGACAAATTAGGCGCCAACGCGATCCCTGTCCAGTGCCCAATCGGAGCTGAGTCTGATTTTAAGGGAATGGTTGACCTCGTTGCAATGAAAGCCTACCTCTTCTTAGATGAAACATTAGGTGCTCAGTACGATGTAGCAGAAATTCCAGAAGACATGCTCAGTCAATGTCAGAAATTGAGAGCAAGCCTTCTTGAAGAACTAGCAACAGTCGATGAATCTAATGAAACATTTATGATGAAAGTCCTTGAAAATCCAGATTCTCTTACAGAAGATGAGATTCATGCTGTCATTCGCAAGGGTGTAATTGCTTTAAAAATTAATCCTGTTGTATGCGGTACTGCTTTTAAAAATAAAGGGATTCAGCCTCTTCTTGACTCTGTCGTCAGATGGATGCCTTCACCTTTAGATCGAGGAGTGGTTAAAGGAATCAACATCGACACAAACTCTCCAATGGAGATTGTGCCAAGTGATGATAGCCCTCTTGCTGCACTAGCATTTAAAATCATGTCCGATCCTTATGTGGGTAGACTTACCTTCGTACGTATCTATGCAGGTACACTCACTAAAGGAAGCACGCTGATCAATACGACAAAAGACAAAAAAGAACGAGTCTCCCGTCTACTTGAAATGCACGCTAACCAAAGAAAAGATCGTGATGAATTCTACACAGGTGACATTGCTGCATGTATTGGTTTAAAATATACAAGCACCGGTGACACCCTTTGCACAGAAGACAACCCTCTTCTCCTCGAAAAAATGGAGTTCCCTGAACCTGTTATTTCAATGGCTATCGAGCCTAAATCTAAGGCTGATAGAGAAAAGTTATCTGTTGCTCTTGGCTCATTATCAGAAGAAGATCCTACTTTCCGCGTTCAAACAAACGAAGAAACAGGGCAGACTATTATTTCTGGTATGGGAGAACTTCACCTTGAGATTCTAAGGGATCGAATGTTCCGTGAATTCTCCGTTGAAGCAAATGTTGGTAAACCTGAAGTAGCCTACAAAGAAACCATCACAAAAGCTGGTTCTACAGAAACTAAGTATGTAAAACAGTCTGGTGGTAGAGGTCAGTACGCTCATGTGTGCCTTGAGATTGAACCGAACGAAGTAGGAAAAGGCAATGAAGTTATCAGCAAGATCGTTGGTGGAAGCATTCCAAAAGAATATATCTCCCCAACCATGAAAGGTATCGAAGAAGCTCTTTCAACAGGTGCTCTTGCAGGATACCCTCTTGTGGATATCAAAGTTGCTATTACATTTGGTTCCTACCACGAAGTTGACTCGAGTGAAATGGCGTTTAAAATCTGCGGATCTATGGCAATGAAGGACGCTGCAAAGAAATCCAAGCCCGTTCTTCTTGAACCAATCATGAAGGTTGTGGTGACAACACCTGACCAATTCATGGGAGATGTGATCGGCGATATTAACCGTCGCAGAGGTAAGATCTTAAATCAAACCACTGAAAGAGCAATTGTAATGGTGGAGTCAGAAGTTCCACTAAGCGAAATGTTTGGCTACTCCACACAGTTACGCTCCCTAAGTTCTGGGCGTGCTAGCTATACGATGGAACCAAGCCATTTCGAAAAAGTTCCAACAAAACTACAAGAAGAAATTTTAAAAAAATAAAAGACCGTAAGGAAAGTTACTCATGGCAAAACAATCCAGACAAAGAATTAGAATCCGTCTTAAAGGATATGATCAAAGAGTTCTTGATCGGTCTACAGCGGATATCGTTGAAACAGCAAAACGTACAGGTGCTCGTATTGTAGGACCTATCCCTCTACCTACAAAACGGGAAATTTATACTGTACTAAGATCCCCTCACGTCGATAGAAAGTCTCGCGAGCAGTTTGAGATTCGAACACACATCCGTGTTTTAGATATCCTCAACCCGACGCCTGATACAATTGATAAGCTAAAGGTTCTTTCTGTAGCTGCAGGTGTGGATATCAAAATTAAAGCTGCTTAATACAGCCATCAATCGATTCCTTTAAAAAGAGCAAGATTTTTTTATAAAAATCTTGCTCTTTTTTTATTCAAGAGATTACTATTCAGCTGTTTAATGTTTTTCCATATTTTTTCATATCAAAAAATAAAGATCTGATCCTCGGAGCTTATTTTTAAAGATGTGGATGGGAATCTTTCTCCCTCATATGCAACTACAAGGGGTATATTAATGCTTTTTTTAAAAAAATTTATTTTTTATTTTTTTTTATTAAGTTTTTCACTTCTTGCTTCCTCTATTTTTTCAAAACAAAAATCTTTAATTCCTTCTGATAATACCAATCCAAAAGTCCTTATTTTAATTATTGCTTCTGATAACTTTCCAGGAATCGATCTAACCTTTCCGTATCCAGAGCTGAAAAAGATATGGCGATCTTATATGCATACTTGCCCGGATAATATAGAAGCATATTTTATTCAAGGAGACCCGAATTTATCCTCTCCTTATGAAATTCAAGAGGATATCATATGGTGCAAAACAGAAGAAAACGTCATTCCTGGAATTTTAAATAAAACAATACTTTCAATTGAATGCATGCTACCAAGACTCCATGAGTTTAATTATGTAATACGCACAAATTTATCTTCATTTTACGTTTTTCCAAGATTACTTAGCTTTCTAAAAACACTACCACAACATGGATGTTACTCTGGGTACCCTTTGCTTCCTCATAATTATCACGGAGAAAAGCTAGTCTTTGGACATGGATGCGGTTTCATTATGTCTTCTGATGTAGCTGCCTATTTAGTCGAACATCAAGACACTCTAAAAAAAATAACGTATGTTGAGGAATTTAATGATGATATAAATATAGGTTATTTTTTTAAAAAGTCCGGCATTCAATTAATCCCAGCACCCTTAACATGGCTGGAAACTTCCTCGCATTGGAAAAAGTATAAAAAAAATAAATCCAAAAATGATTTTCATTTTAGGGTAAAACATCAAGACCATGAATTACGATCCACTTTTGATATTTTTATAATGCAGTCTCTTCTAAAGGAGTTTTATGGATTATCTCTCCCAGGAGATAATCCTATGGAAAAAGACATATTAGAAAGGGCTGAACTAAAATAGAAAAAAGAATTAACTGTATTTTCTATTTACTAAATCACTTAACAGGGGAAAATTATGTATTTACAAAGAATTTTTAATAGATTGTGTCTTCCTATATTTTTTATATTTTTTGTATCGAATAACACATCTTTATATTCTAACGATCAATTACGAGATCTATACATCAAACATTCCCAGCAAACATCTGATATCAACGAGCACTTACCTGTTCTGGAGAATCTAGCAAAGCAATGCGCTAGTGTCACAGAAATTGGCATAAGAACAGTAGTTTCAACATGGAGCTGTTTACACGGTTTATCTAAAAGCCCTTATCAAACACGATCTTATGTAGGAATAGACCTGGCTCCCCCACCCCGCTCCAAGCTTTTATTAGCAAAACGTCTTGCTAACGCACACGGAATAGCTTTCCATTTTATACGCGCTAATGATATGGATATTGACATCGAACCATCAGATATGCTGTTTATAGATTCTCTTCATACCTACTGTCATTTGACATACGAACTCGAAAAATTTTCCCACTACATCAATAAATTCATAGTTATGCATGATACGAGCGCTCCATGGGGTGATCGGGATGATACCGAATACCATGGGGACTATTCCGAATACCCCGCTTCATTTGATCGGAATAAACGAGGTCTATGGCCTGCGGTCGAAGATTTCCTAGCTAATCATAAAGAATGGAAATTATTGGAACGTCGATTTAACAACCACGGCCTGACTATCTTAGAACGTGTAGCGGATAACAAATGAATTGGAACAGTTTTAAGATTGAGCACACTCATAGCACCCATGGGCTTAACTTGTGGGCGCTCTTAATAAGGTTCTTCCTGTAGCTGGAGGTGTGGATATCAACATTAAAACTGCTTAATACAGCTATCCATTGATCCCTATTAAAAAGAGCAAGAT